>CAZKOQ010000025.1:0-18306 GCA_964554425.1 uncultured Pirellulales bacterium
AAGCAGGGTTACTTCGGCAGCGCCGGTGTCTTTGTTCTTATTTTTCTTCTTGCTGTTTGTCTTCACTACAATAAAGAATATCAAAATCCACCCTATGAACTATTTCTTTGTTGGCACTGCATTTTTCAGCTTTCATCTGCTTCTGGCATATCTGGTTGACCACGTATCAATCCACCTTTCTTTCTGGATTTGCTCGCTGGTTTCGGTGCTCTTGGTTGTTTCATATATGCGACTTGTCCTTGGTTCACGTTTTACATTCACCGAGATTATAACGTCGCAGCTTGTCTATCTTGTGGTATTTTCATACACATTCTTTTTCAGAGGTTACACCGGGCTGGCAATCACTATTCTATGTATATGCACACTGTTTGTCGTTATGCAGCTTACAGGAAAAGTCGATTGGGACAAGGTATTCGCAAAAAGCGACAAAAAGACAACTACAGGCACTTTGGGATAGACCCTTTGAGGTTTTCGGTAAAATGAGCAGCTATAAACTAATCTTACTATGCGTGCTTTTTGTATTATTTGTGCCTGAATACGGGACTTTGGATGCCGCTGAAAACGCAATCGTCTCCGGAGAGCTAAAAAAGTGGCACAAGATTACCATTACTTTCACCGGGCCGGAAACAAGCGAGGATGCCAATACAAATCCTTTCAGGGATTATCGTCTGGATGTTACCTTCCAGAAGGGTGAAAAAAGATATGTTGTGCCCGGCTATTACGCAGCCGATGGTTATGCCGCAGAAACCAGCGTTACAGCCGGCAATAGATGGCGAGTGCATTTTGCGCCTGATGAAGAAGGCCAGTGGTCGTGGAAGGCATCATTTAGAACCGGTCAAGATGTTGCTATAAGCGACGACCCCAACGCCGGCTCAGCGATTGCCTTTGACGGCGCTGAAGGGGATTTCACAGTCAGCACCACCGACAAAAACGGTCAAGACCATCGAGCAAAAGGGATGCTTAGATATATCGGCAAACGCTATCTCCAATTTGCCGAAACCGGCGAGTATTTCATTAAGGCGGGCGCCGACAGCCCGGAGAACTTTCTCGCATACACTGACTTTGACGGCACTTACGACAGCGGCGAGCTGAAGCGCGAAGGAGAAGCAGCAGGTAAAAAATTCATCCACAAATATCAGCCGCACATCCAGGACTTCACACCAGGCCAGCCAACCTGGAAGGACGGCAAAGGCAAGGGCATCATCGGCGCTCTTAATTACCTCAGCTCCAAAGGTATGAACAGCGTTTACTTTCTCACTTATAACATTGACGGCGGCGACGGCAAGGACGTCTGGCCCTGGACTAACCCAAATGAAAAGTACCGCTTCGATTGCAGCAAGCTCGACCAGTGGGAGATTGTCTTTTCGTATATGGACAAGTTAGGAATAATGCTCCACATAATTACCCAGGAGACGGAAAACGACCAGGGTCTTGATTCCGGCGAACTCGGTACTCAGCGTAAGCTCTATTACCGTGAATTGGCGGCTCGATTTGCTCATCACCTTGCGCTTGTTTGGAATCTCGGCGAGGAAAACACCAATACCGACGAACAGCGCAAGGCCTTTGCCCGCTATATCAAAGACATCGACCCATACAACCATCCAATTGTTGTGCACACATTTCCGGGTAAATACGATGAGGTCTATACTCCTCTGCTGGGATACGAGTATTTTGACGGGCCATCATTACAAACCAATGACACCCATTTTGAAACTATCAAATGGATAGCACGCTCAGCTTCATCAGGCCGCCAGTGGTTTGTTTGCCTGGACGAGATAGGCCCAGCCAACACAGGCGTCAAGCCGGACAAAGATGACTTCTGGCACGATGAAGTCCGCACAAAGCATCTGTGGGGCAATCTAATGGCCGGCGGAGCCGGGGTCGAATGGTATTTCGGATACAACTATCCCAATAACGACCTTGACTGCGAAGACTGGCGAAGTCGAGACCATCTATGGGACTTGACAAGCTATGCGGTAGAATTTTTCCATCAATATCTCCCCTTTGCCGAAATGAGCCGCCACGATGAGCTAACGGCAAAAAAAGACGACTATTGTTTTGCTAAGCCCGGCCAAATCTACGCAGTTTATTTGCCCTCTGTTACCGCAACTGTGCTGGATCTGGGCTCGAGCTCGGGGACCTTCGGTGTGCGATGGTATAATCCCCGGACAGGCGGGTCGCTGCAGGCAGGGACCATTGCCGAGATAACCGGTCCGGGGCCATTGACTATCGGCCAGCCCTTAATCGACAGAGATAAGGACTGGGTGGCTTTAATAAGCAAAAAAAGATAAATCCGCCAATCCAAATGGCGGATAAATCTTTGCAAACTATGTTGGGTAACTACTGCATAAAAACATTGCTTCTCGTCCTTGTCTGCTCTGTATGCACTGCAAGTGCCGCAGCAGAGAGCTTCCAGGGCTATAAAGACATCTACCTCAAAGAGGAAATGGGTCGGCTGATATTTGGGAACTCGAAACTAACGCTGGAGTTTGACAATACCGGCGGACAGTGGCGGTCGCTTGTAGTTGAGGGAATCGACGGCAATATGATTTCGCCATCCAACTTTGCCGCCATTGACTTCAAAATTGATGGAAAGGCAATTATCAGGCAGCGCGGCGCAAGTTTTTTGAAACATCAGGTAGTTTCAGAGGAGAACCGCAAGGCAGTTTCACTGAATCTTGTGTTTGGCATACCTGCGACAAACGAATCCGGCAAAGACAGAAAACCAACAACAGCCAATTATGAATACGAATTTACATGCAGATATGCACTGTTTGCAGACGAAGGACACCTCGACCGCTCGGCAAAACTATACAGAATGTCCGACAGTAATTCTTTGCCAAACGGCATCGTGCGAATGAGCGGATTTATCTTTCAACTGCCTGGAGTCGTTGTTGGAGACAGTGCGGATTGTGTCGTGGATGTCCCTGGGCCTTTTTGGCCGAACAATTACATCGCTCCGGAAACACCATACAATAATCTCACCAATGTTACCAAAGATTTCCACAGCGCACCGGATGCCGGTTTTGGTCTGCTGCTAATAACAAACAATCGCTGCAACACAACTTTGGCCAGTTGGATGCAAACAGGCGGCGAAGTGAACTACAGCTCGTCGCTTTCCGGTAACGGCAAACGCATCAGTTTATCGCACCACAACCACCGCGCTTATCGACTGAAAAAGCAAATGACGGTCGAATCGGATGTTCATCGAATCGAAGTAGTCGCAGGCGGTCTTCCGGCTGCGCTGGCAAAATACCGCAACAGTTTCTCTGCCATTTGCGGCGCGCCTCTTGACCCCAACACGCCGGCGTGGGCGCACGAAATAACATTGCTGGAAGCATACCCACAATACTATTCAGGGGGATTCAAAGAGCTAACCGGCAAGCTGCCTTTCTACAAAGAAATGGGTTTTAACACCATTTACCTTATGCCCCACTGGGTTGGCGGCTATTCGCCAATCGACCCACTCAAAGTAGATGAACGCTTCGGAACAACAGACGACCTCAAAGAAATGGTTCGCACGGCACACTCGCTTGGAATGCGGGTATTGTTAGACATGGTGATTCACGGCTTCAACGAAAAATCGCCTCTTCCAAAAGAGCGCCCTGAATTATTCGTCCACAACGAATATGGTGGACTCGCACGTCATCCTGCCTGGAAAAGTATTACAACCGACTGGGCCAGCCCTGCATATCAACAATATATGGTTGACCTGGTTCTACACGACTTGAAAACCTACGACATTGACGGCTATCGCGTTGACGCCGCCAGCTACAAGGGGCCAAACTGGGACCCAAACATCCCTTACCCTGCATATCTGAGCGGAACTGCTGCGCCGCAGTTACTGAAGCGAATGCTAAAGGCAATGCGCGAAGTCAAGCCGGATTGCGTCTTCCTCAGCGAGGTCTTTGGCCCCGTTTACTACAGCGTCTGCAATCTTGTCCATGACAACCAAACGGAAGGGCCGCAGTTTTTGTTAGAACAAATGGAGGCAGGTCTGGTCAACGCGGCTCACTACAAAAAGCATATAGCCGACGTCCTTGATGCCCTGCCGGTCGGCGCCAACCGGGTGTTTTTCACACGCAACCACGACACTTCTTGGTTCTATCACTTCAACGGATACACCCAGCGGTTTATGGCAATGGAGGCAATTCACCTCTTGTGCGCCATACCGGAGGTTTTTGCCGGCGACCCCAGACACGGACCCAACCCGGATGACGACCCTGCTACCTACGAGTATTACCGAAAAGTCTTTGCCCTGCGAAAAAAGTCCCCTGAACTGGCCAAAGGTGAATTACTTCTACGGGAGGTGGAATGTGATAATCCCTGGGTATTCACTGGCCTACAGCGACTAAATGACAGAAAGGTTCTTGTCCTCGTTTCACTAAGCGGCAAGCAAGAGAATACTGCCCTTCGAATCTCGAACTGGGAATCTCGAATCTTGAAATTTCAACTGGAAGACCCTATTTCGGGCGATACGGTTGAGGCCATAGCACAAGGGCAGAATCCTCAAACAATCGGGCTAACATTAAAGCCGTTCCAGGTTTTAGTCGGACGGCTATAAAATAAAAATACCCCGATACATCCGGCGGGCAAGGCCAGCCCTTTCGTCCCATAAATTGCGATTTTTCACGCCCTATCTGAGCGATGTAAAAAACTATTGCAAAGGTCTGTTTTTGCGCTATAATGTTTAAGCTCGAAAGTGAATTGCAAAGTTAAAAACGTAAAAAGTAAAACTGTGGTCCGCCAATGCCGTCCTGGCGGATTGAAATTTTAAGCTGACGGGAGGAACTTATATGGAATCGACTACACAGCCGGGAATCAACTTGTTTGCCGATGAGCTGCCATCTATAGAGGCGATACAAAAGCTCTCTGAGTTTGTACATTCCAGTGAAAGTAATCTGGCAAATTTCAGCCAGCAGGTGGATGCAAACCTGGATGAGCCGTCCGGCAAAAGCAAGCTGGCAGGAGGGATCGGACTTTATATTCTTGGAAGATTTTCCGAAGCGGCTGTAATGCTGCAAAAGGCGACCGATTGCAAAGAGAAGTATATCTATCTTGCCTTTGCGCTTCGGCGGACGCGAAAATTCAATGAGGCGATAGAAAACCTGCAAAAGTCGCTCGGCTGTGGGGCTGATACGTTAAGTATAACTTTAGAGAAAGCTGCCACCTATCGGGGGGCGGGTAACTTCGAGCAAGCAGCGAAGGAGCTTAAGGGCCGTGCAAATTTCGAGCGCGTAAGCGCTGAATATCACTATCAGCTTGCTCGTCTTCAGGAGGTCCAAGGTCTTTATGAACAGGCGGTGGACAATTACAGAATAGCTCTGGAATTGGCTCCCAACCATCAAAGGGCACTTTTCCACCTCGCTTTTCGCTGCGACCTATCCGGCGATGAGGAAGCGGCTATCGACTACTATAAGCAAGTTACCTGCCGCTCCGGCAACGGACCGGTTTATATCAGTGCCCTTCTGAACTTAGCCGTGCTTTACGAAGACAAAGGTGAATTCGACAAGGCCTGCGAGTGCGTGGACATGGTTCTGGCATCTCATCCGAACCATAAAAGAGCTACCCTTTTCAAGAAAGATATCGATAGCTCCAAAACGATGTTCTATGATGAAGAAAAAGAAAAGAAAAGGTCTCGCAAGAACCAAATTCTCGAAACGCCTATCTCGGACTTCGAGCTATCTGTGCGCAGCAGGAACTGCCTTAAGAGAATGAACATTATAACGCTCGGCGACCTCATGCGAACGAGCGAGATAGATCTTCTATCCTACAAAAACTTTGGTGAAACCTCCCTGAAAGAAATCAAAGCAATCCTCGAGCCAAAAGGGCTACGGCTTGGGGCACCTTTGGAGGAGCTGGCTTCCCTGCAAACCGGCTCAGCCGACCAAGTCAGCCCACAACGACATCTGGATGACATAGTAGAGACAGAGGAGGTCTCTGAAGACGAAGCAATCCTGAACAAGCCCGTGGACGACCTGCAATTGTCAGTCCGCTCACGAAGGTGTCTGCAACGGCTGAACATTCGCACCATTGGTGAGCTGACACGCAAAACAGAAGCAGAGCTTCTGGGCTGCAAAAACTTCGGTGTAACAAGCTTGAACGAAATTAAAAGAACGCTCGCCAACTTGGGATTATCGCTGAGAATGCTGGATTGACCAGATGTCAAAATGCAAACATCAAAACGTAAACCTCAAAAATATTTTAGCGTTTTGCATCTTGACTTTTGACCTTCTTTTTCTGGCGGTCGGCTGCAAGCGACGGGCTATAAGCTGGGAGGAGGCTTCTGCTCCCCAGACGGACACCGAGCAACAGTCCCAGGTTCGAGTCCTGCTGATAGATAACACAACTACCTGCACGCTCAAGGTCGATTCTCCTCACAGTATCACCGAGGGAAATGACCAGAAATCTGAATTTAGAATTTCAAATTCAGAATTCTCAGGCCAACAATTGCTTACACTGCCCTTTCTTGACCAAATCAATGTGCCGACAAATATTCAGTTAGTCGATGGAAAAATTACAATTGCCGGCCGGCCCTTCACAAGCGACCAAGTAACGGTTTCGCCTGACGAGCCCCAAATCTTTAATCTGAACGGCAACGACTACCGCGGCAAATTACAAATCATCGTCAATTCCGACAGGAACTCTTTCGATGTAATCAACATCGTCCCGCTGGAGGCATATTTAGCCGGGGTGGTAGGAGCGGAGATGCCCGCCTACTGGGAGCCGGAGGCATTGAAGGCACAGTCAATCGCAGCAAGAACCTATTGCCTGTATATAAAGAAACGGTTCGGCGCCAACCATAACTGGGACGCAAAGAAGACACAGGCCAATCAGGTTTATCTCGGCGTCAGCGCAGAGTCGCCCCCTGTCTGGGAAGCCGTCAACCAAACACAAGGTCAGGTCCTGGTATGCGAAAAAGCCGATGGCGGCGAGGACATTTTCCCCACATACTACAGTTCGAGCTGCGGAGGCCATACCGAGAACAGCAACAACGTCTTCGGCGACTCTTTCCAGCCGCTTGCAGGTGTCATCTGTCCTTATTGCAAAGACGTGGCCAAACCGCTCTTTTTCTTCTGGCCAATGGTCCAGTTTGACAGTAACAATGTTACAGCCAAGCTGTCACAAAGGTATCCATCTCTTACGCAGCTTGGAGAAATCAGCGACATTACCGTAACCAAGCAGAGCGACTATGAAGATTTCTCTCGACTAACGGAGGTCAAGCTCATTGGCCCGGGCGGTAAAAGCAATGTGCTTAAAGCAGAAGACCTGCGTCTGACTATCGACCCGACGGGCAACAAAATCAAAAGCGCAATTTGCCAGATTGTCAAGCTGGGCGACAAATGGGCGTTCCTATCAGGCAGGGGCTACGGGCACGGCGTCGGAATGTGCCAGTGCGGCGCTCAGGCAATGGCAAGAGAAGGCAAGACCGCAGAGGAAATACTCGCCTATTACTACCCCGGCGCTAAAATTGTAAAGGTCGATTGACATAACCTGTATGCACAAGAAAGTCAAAATTCAAAAAACGAATTTTGAAATCATAAGCACAGACCGCCACTGTGCCGCCAGACAAGGTTTCCTGACAACGTCTCACGGAACGGTGGAGACCCCAGTGTTTATGCCCGTTGGAACCGCCGGCGCCGTGAAGGGCATCACGCCAGAACAACTTGAAAAGACCGGCACCGAAGTGGTCCTGGCCAATACCTACCATTTGCTGCTTCGGCCAGGAATTGAGACGATTGAGAAACTCGGCGGACTTCACAAATTTATGGGCTGGAATCACACCATAGTTACCGACAGCGGCGGATACCAGGTCTTTTCTCTTGGCGCGCTGAATAGAATGGATGACGAGGGTGTGGAATTTGCCAGCCATATAGACGGAGCCAGGATATACCTGACGGCCCAGAGCGTAATAGATGCCCAAAATCGACTTGGCGCCGACATAATAATGTGCTTAGACCAGTGCACGCCCTTTCCTGTAGATGCAGACGAGCTAAAAAAAGCGGTGCAAAGAACTATTTTGTGGGCTAAACTGACCAAACAATCGCATCGCAACGGCAGCCAGCCACAACAAAGCGAAGCGGGTGGCCAGCTATTATTTGCCATTGTGCAGGGTGGAATCGACCTGGAGCTGCGAAGTTATTGTGCATCAGAGCTTGCCAAACTGGATTTCGACGGGTATGCTATCGGGGGGTTAAGTGTCGGTGAAGGGCACGATAATATGGTAAAAACGGTTACTCATACAGCACAGCTTTTGCCGGCGGCCAAGCCGCGATACCTTATGGGCGTCGGGACTCCAGCGGACATTATCGCGGCAGTTCGAGCCGGCGTGGATATGTTTGATTGCGTGCTTCCGACAAGAAACGGACGGAACGCTTTTGCCTTTACCGAGAACGGCCCGGTGCGATTAAGAAACAACGCACATATAAATTCAATCGAACCAATCGAACCGGGCTGCGACTGCTACTGCTGTAAGAATTTCAGCCGCGGGACTATAAGACATCTTTTTAACTCTGAAGAGATGCTTGGACCCATCCTGGCGTCGCTGCACAACCTGAGGTTCTACCAGCGACTCATGGCGAAGATTAGACAGATGCTCAGAGAAGGCCGGTTTACAGAGTGGGCAGAGGAGCAGGTAAGAAAATACAGACCCTTTACCATAGCTAAAGACGATAACAGAATGACGAAGTCATAACTTCGTTACATTATCCGGCGTGCACTGCACCATACGGTGCGGGGCGTGGACTGCAAAACCCAGATATTGAAAGGAAAATAACGATGACTAAAACACTCATATTGGCGCAGGCAGATGCCAACCGTGCACCATCGGATATCGTGTCAGTGCCGGTAACGACACAAGAGACCACCACCAAGACCGTCTCAGCCGACCCGAATACATCCGGAAAAGGTGCACAAAGAAAGGGGCTTTTCGACAACTATTCGCAACTGCTTTTTATTGCTTTAATGATTGCGGTAATGTATCTGATATTCTTCAGGGCGCCACGCAAGAAGCAGCAGGAACACAAGAAAATGGTCGAATCGTTAGAAAAAAACGATAAAGTGCGAACAATCGGCGGTATTATCGGGACCGTCGTCGATGTTAAGGGTGACGAAGTTACCCTGAAAGTCGATGAGGCAACTAATACGAAAATCAAGGTCGTGATTTCAGCAATAGGCAAGAAATTGACGAAAGATAGTGATTAGCACACGGGAATCTACCCGGCAATTTCGGTAAAAGTGACTTTAGGAAGCAATTATGGGCAAGAACCTTGTTTGGAAATTCGCTTTGATAGCCGTGCTGGTAATTGTGGCAGTGTGGACGCTGTATCCGCCAACGAAGACCTTAAAGCCAGGAATCGACCTGGCGGGTGGGACCAGTCTGGTCTATGAAATCGACACATACGGACTCAGCAAGGCCGAAACAGATAAATTGGCGGAGCGAATGATAACCGTTCTGCGAAGGAGGATAGACCCCGCCAATATTGCGAACCTGATATGGCGACCACTGGGCGATACGCGATTTGAAATACAGATGCCTTTAGCAACTGCAAAGGCGAGGGAGAAGCGTAACAATTATGAAAAGGCACTTGATAGCGTGCTTGAAGAGAACATAAGCCACGCTGCTGTTATGCGCTCTCTTCAAAAGCCCGCCGAACAGCGGGCAAAAGATTTTGAAGGATTCGCCAAGAACTCGCCTGACAGATTAAAAATCCTCAATGACTTAGCCAAAATATATGATGAATACAAGGAACTCCAAAGCAAAAGAGATACCTTTTATGCAGAACTGCGGGCCAAAGAAAGTGCGCTATCATCTGCCGGGATTAACGTTGAGCAGGTGAAGCTGCGCATCGGTGATTGGCTCAAGCTCAACAGCGGACAATTGGCGGAATCGCTGAAGCAATTTCTCGGTTCGGAAAACAATCTCGAGGCGATCACAAAGTATGTCCAGACCTATGCGGAGTGGTCAAAAGTCGTCGAACAGCTCACAGTTCCCGACACCGGCAAGACCATTCAGTATAAAAATGCCATCAGAACTATCGATAAACTAAACCTGACAATCGACCAGGTCGAGTCCTGCCTTGAACTGCCCATCAAGTCTGTTGCGCGCAAAGAGGCCATCGCAAAGCTCAAAACCGACTTTCACGACCGGGCGGACAGGATAGACAAGCTGGTAGCTGTGTTCGATGAATATCTGCCTGATAAAGGCCGACTTGACGACCCCAAAGACCTGCAGCGAATGCTCAAAGGAAGCGGAAAGCTGGAGTTCAGGATACTCCCGACAGCCGGGCAACCAGAGGTCAACACCGATGAGATGAATACCTACGTCGCGGCACTCAAGGAAAAAGGGCCAAAGTATGCCTCGGACGATAAATTTATTTGGTGCGAAATAGAAAAAATGGACGAATGGAAACTGACAACTGCAATCATCAGTCAGTTCGGGGATAAATTCTACGTCCTGGCAAGCAACAAAGAAAATGAGAAGATGCTGCACAGCGGCGAGAAACAGAAAAGCTGGCGGCTTGAATCATCCAGACCCTCACAGGATGAGATGGGCCGAAGGGCCATTGCCTTTGCCCTGGATGAAAAAGGCGGCAGATTATTTTCCAACGTTACCGGCAAAAATATCGGCAGACCCCTGTGTATTCTCCTCGACGACCTGGCAATCTCAGCGCCCGAAGTCCAATCCAGAATTCGCAGAGACGGCATAATAACAGGCAGCTTTACCGAAACCGAGCAGGGTGATATGGTCAACAAGCTAAACGCTGGGTCTTTGCCTGCCCGGCTCGTTGAGCAGCCCATCTCGGTGAGGACGATTGGGCCATCCATCGGCGCCGATAATCGCGACCAGGGTATCACGGCAGGCCTGATAGGCCTTGTCGGGGTTATCTCGTGTATGGCAATTTACTATATGATTGGCGGAGCGATTGCGGATACGGCACTGCTTATGAACCTGCTTTTCACATTGGCTATAATGGCACTATTAAACGCCACCTTCACGCTGCCAGGCATAGCAGGCACAATACTGACGATTGGAATGAGCGTTGACGCCAACGTCCTTATTTTTGAGAGAATCCGCGAGGAGCAGGAACGCGGCTCTTCGCTCGGAATTGCCATTAAGAACGGTTATCAAAAGGCATTCAGCGCAATTTTCGATTCCAACATCACGACTATTCTTACGGCGGCAATACTTTACTGGGTCGGCTCGGAGGAAATCAAGGGCTTTGCTATCGTCCTTATGCTGGGCCTGGGGTCAAGTATGTTTACAGCATTGTTTGTAACGCGAGCTATTTTTGATTTTCTCCTCAAAAAGCGGCTGATAAAAGACCGGCTGATTATGCTGCATCTTATACGCAAGCCAAACATAAACTGGATGAGCTTACGACCGACATTTTTTGTGCTGTCGGGGATAATGACTATAGGCGGTCTGGTTATCTTTTTCACAAGGGACAACACCAAGAACAATAAATACGACATCGAATTTACGGGCGGAACAAGCGTCCAAATCACTCTCAAAGACGATGTGTCCCTAACAAGAAGTGACGTCGAGCAGAGAATCCGCAAGGTCGCAGAAGAGATGAAAAATCCTGCCCTGGGAGGAGCGAGCGTCTATAGCATCGGAAAAGCGGAAAAACAATACGAAATCAACACCACAGAGACAAACAAGACAACCGCCGCCATCAGCTTCCCACAAGCCCCCGGTAAAGACATTCGGGCGTTAAGTGAAGCGATAGGGACTGTCGGAGACAAGCTTGGCCGCAAACTAACCAATCTATCCGTATCTGCAGACCCAAACAATCCGGCAAAATTCACAATAGCAACAAGCCAGTTGAGCCAGCCCTTGGTCAAAGAGGTGTTAAAAACAGCTTTTCCCGAGGCGGATGTGACGGAGCCGAAAACCGATGAGGTAGTTACGGGCGCTATCTTAAAGGCGTTTGCAAATGAGCTGAAGATTCAGCAAAGTTTGCAGCCCAAAATCACCTCACAGGAAAAAATAACAGAGCAACACATTGAGCGTAGTCCTGAACTTGCCGATTTTTTGGGCGGCGTCAAAATCACCTGTGAGCTGGGAAGAGCCACCACTACGGAGGAGCTCGACCAGAGGATACGCGATTTACGGTTTAAGCCCGATATGCAAGCCTTAAACTGGTACTCATACAAGCTGGTAGAAGCAGATTTATCGCCAATGGAACCAAACCGTGCCGTAAAATCATTTGTTTATGTCGCAAGTCTGCCGGAAGCGGGCTTTCGGGAGATAAGCGAAGAGGAGTGGACGCAGTTTGTTGAAAACGAAACGACCAAGGTCGTTGTCGGAGCTTCATCGGAAACATCGCTGCCGCAGGTCAGGCAGTTTGACTCGACTGTAAGCGGCGAGGCAAAAACCCGCGCGCTGCTTGCGATTATCCTGTCGCTGGCCGCAATGTTGGTTTATATCTGGGTCAGATTCGGTAACCTGCGATACGGAATCGGCGCCGTCATTACGCTTGCTCACGACACCAGCGTCACGCTCGGCGCTGTAACGGGCTGCACATACATCGCTGCTACCGCCATAGGGCAAAAGCTCCTCATAGGCGATTTCAAAATTGACCTGGCTATGATAGCGGCATTTCTGACCTTGCTGGGCTATTCCATCAACGACACCATTGTCGTATATGACCGCATTCGTGAAAAATACAAAAAGGGACAATTAAGCGCTCAGGTCATTACAAACAGCATCAACGAAACGCTATCTCGAACCCTGCTGACAGGCGTTACTACGTTTCTGGTGGTATTTGTGATGTATGTATTCGGCGGCAAGGGGCTGAGGGGCTTTAACTTCGCAATGCTCTTCGGCATCGTCATCGGCACCTACTCCTCCATCGCCATATCCGCACCGATACTTTTGGTCGGCATAAGAAAAGAGGAACAGAATAAATAGGCCTCAAAGATGTTGTCATGTTGAGCGAAGCGAAACATCTGGCCTAAGCTGATAGGTTACGCCATATCCTTCGCTGCGCTCAGGACGACAAAAAGGATGGGGATGGCAAAGGCAGACTCAGGATAATATTCATCATTTACCCTGCGACAAAATGGTATTGTCAGGTAACATCTATTATTTCCCACACAAAGGCCTTTATGCCTTCCGAGCCGAGGGTTTTTCGCATCCGGCGGACGATCTCCATTATCTCTTTGGCTTTTGACTCCTCAGTAACGATAAAAGTGCCGCAATTGGTTTCCGGCCAGACCTCTATATTCAGATGCGGCTCACTTAGTTCGCCACGACCTAAGATGTTGGGGAATTTGGTGTAGCTGCGAACGCCGACAGAATCCAGAAGCTCACCGACGTCTCTATCAAGTGCGGTATTGTGAACAATCAAAACTGCTTTCATAATCAGCCCACTCACTACTCACCACTTACTATTGGTTAATTGGTGAGTGGTTAATTAACTACTCACTACTTACCACTCACTTATTACCTACCTTAACGCCTTCGAACACACTATACAGTGTCGGCATCAAAACTAACGTAATTAGAGTTGAGAGCGTAAGCCCGCCGATGCTCGTTAGCGCAAACGGCACCCAGATTTCGGAACCCGCTCCCCTCGCGAACAAAAGCGGCGACAGCCCCAACAACGTAGTCAAGGTTGTGCTAAGGATTGGCCGCAGCCGGCTGCGCCCGCCTTCCACAATCGCCTGATAAGTATCATAGCCGCGATGGCGAAGAATCCCTATATAGCTAATCAGGACTATTCCGTTGTTGACCACAAGCCCGATTAGCAAAATTAGCGCAATAAACGTAACAATGTTCATCGCAAAACCGGTAACCGCAAGTGCAAAAATAACACCGACGATACCGAACGGCACCGACAAAAATATAATAAACGGGTCGCGATACGACTCAAACTGCGAGGCCATCACCATATACACCAGCACCATTCCCAGAGCAGTCGCCACAATCAGCATACTGAATGCCTCTTTTCTTTCCTTCTCGGCGCCGGCAAACTTGTAGCTAAATCCCGGCGGCGCAGGAATCTTTTCTATCGCTCTTTTTGCATCCGCCACCACAGAGCCCAGGTCCCTTCCCGATATCTCAGCAGAAACCGTTACATAGCGTTGCTGGTCCTTGCGTTCAATCTTTGTCAGCCCGACGCCCTCTTCGATTGCCGCGATGTTGGCCAGCCCTATTTGCTCACCTGTGGGCTTGGTTATAAATACATCGCGTAAATCCTCCGGCTTGGTGCGGTCCTCTGGCCGCAGCCGAACCTGGATATCATACTCGTCACCTGCTTCACGATACCGCGTCGCCGTTGTGCCTGCAAAGAATGTCTCTATCGTCTTGCCGATGGTCCGGACATCAAGACCAAGCCGTGAGGCCTTCTGACGGTCGATAGTAACCTTAAGCTCGGGCTTTTCCTCTTTCCTGCTAATCTCTACGTCGCTGACGCCGGCGACGCGCTCTATTGCATCCTTTACAGCGTTGGCATAGCTCATCGCATCGACCATATTATGACCGTATAGCTCAATGGAAAGTTTCCCTCCGCTGCTGAACACCATCGCCTGCAGCGGGTCTTCGGAGCTATACCGAATCGTTGCACCGGGCACTTTGTCGGTAATCTTACGAAGCCGCTCGATTACATCTCTTGGCGAGGACTCACGCTGAATCTTCGGCACCAAACCAAGAAACAAAATCCCATTATGGCTTTCTTCGGTTGTGGCGAACATACTGCCTGACGCAGAGCCGTAAACACCCCACCGAAGAAAGTTATCTCTTTTCTCCGGCACGTTATTATTGACAACATCCTCAAGCTGTCGTGCTACCGCTCCTGTTCGCTCATAGCGCATCCCTACAGGCAGCTCGAAGTTTGCCATCACGCGATTCTGGTCCTCTTCCGGGAAAAATTCCTTGCCCACAAGTCCTGCCAGCCCCAGACAGCCGACAAATATCACGGCACACGAAGCAAGGACGGTCTTGCGATTGACTAATGACCAGTTAAGAAATCTCACATAGACGTCCTCGATTCCTGTCAGCACCTTCTCGCCAATATTGTAGAACAGACGTAGCGCTGGATGTCTTGAGCTTTCCTCGTCCATCTTTAGAAACTTCGAGCATAGCATCGGCACAAGCATAATAGCCGTGAACAGAGAAGCCACCAGAGCCATCACCATAATCATTGCAAACTGCCCGAAAAAGATTTCTGTAATGCCGCCGATAAACACGATAGGCACAAATATGGCTATCGTCGTCAGCGTGGAAGCCATCACGGCCACGCCAACTTCATTTGTTCCCAGAATTGCGCTTTCTCTGAGCCGCTGACCTTTGTGGTGATGGCGGTGAATGTTATCGACAACAACAATGGCGTTATCCACCACTTCCCCCACCGCCACTGCCAGAGCCGCCAGCGTTGTGGTATTGATTGTATAGCCGGCTAAATACATCAGGAAAAACGTAATCACAAGAGAAGTCGGAATCGAAAAGGCAACGATGATGCTCGCCCGAAGATTGCGAAGGAAAAATAAAATAACAAGGCCGACAAAAATTACCGCCCAAAAAACGTTGTCGCGCAGGTTATACACGGAAGACAGGATAAACTCGGAATTATCCATAACAATCCTCAGCTCGACATCAGGCGGCAGATTTTTCTTTATCTCTTCCAGCTCAGCCGTAACAGACCGCGTTACCGCAACCGTGTTTTCGCCGCTCTGCTTTTGAACAAAAACCGCCATTCCTGTCTTGCCGTTAATACGCACGTCATAAGTTCGCTCCTCGAAAAAGTCCCGCACGTCCGCAACGTCCTTTAGCTTTATGGATATGCCGTTCCGCTGCGCAATCACAAGCTCCGCCGCCTCTTCGGCGCTGGAAAATTCCTCCGGTGTTCGCAAAAGGAAATCCTTGTAGCCGCTCTTAATGCTGCCTCCCGGTATGCTCATATTTGCCGCGGCAAGCGCCGCACTTATCTGCGATACCGAAAGGTTCAAGGCCGTCAGCTTATCGTGGTCAACATCAACGCGAATCTGCCTTACCAGCCCGCCCCGCTCGAACGCCGATGCAACGCCCTTAACACGCTTGAGCGGGTCCACAATATCATCTTTAACGATGGTCTGTAGATTGGGGTAGTTTTCCTGTGCCGTTACCGCAATTATCATTATCGGCTGCATCGCAATATCGAATTTTATGATAGACGGCTCATCCGCCTCCTCCGGCATCATCGTCTTGGCCTGGTCAATCTTATCCCGAATGTCGTTGATGCTTTCATCTATATTTTGACCCCATTTGAATCTTAGCGTAATCGCCGACAGCCCTTCTTTTGACATCGAAATAACCTCATCGACGCCGGAGATAGTGCTCAGAGCATCTTCAAGCGGCTCGGTTATCAGAGTCTCAATCTCCTCCGGCCCCGCGCCCTCGTAAAAGGTCATAACGCTTACCGCAGGTATCTCGAAATCAGGCATCAAATCAATCCCGAGAAGCGATATTGACACTACCCCAAGAACTATGCCCGCAATGAATATCATCACGGTAGTAACAGGCCTGTTTACTGAGAACTGAGCAAGTTTCATTTTATGTCCTCTAAACGAACAACCTCAACTGCAACGCCATCCTTTAAGAAATGCATTCCATTGACGACCAGAGATTCGCCGCTTTTCAATCCATCGGTAATCTCGCATCTATCCGCTTGTGTTATGCCCAGTTTCACTATCCGCTTGTGAGCGACTCCGCTATCCACCACATACACGTATGGCTCGTCAATCTTGCCGCCCAGCACTACGTCACGAGGCACAACCACAACATCCTTTTTGGCCTGTGTAACTAATGTGACCCTTGCAAACATACCAGGTTTTAGCAGCATCCCGCTGTTATCCAGCCGAATCTCAATCTGAATCGCGTGCGTCTGCGCATCCAGAGCCGGATAAACTGAATATACCTTTGCCTCAAACTGACTATCAGGAAGCGTATCAACTCCAATCTTGACGGGCATCCCAACCGTTACCCCTCCGCCGTATTTTTCCGAAACTGCCACGACTATCTTTACGGTTCTTATGTCAGCAATGGTAACCAGCCGGTCGCCAACGCGGATAAGGTTTCCTTCGTCGATATGTTTAACCGTAGCCACGCCGTCAATCGGCGAGATGATTGTAGATTCGCGTAAGCTTATCTGAGCAAGTTCGAGATTGGCCTTAGCCGCATTGAGACCTGCTGCTGCCAATTCTGCCGCCGTAACGGCTTTGTCTTTGCTCTGCTCTGTAGCCGAGCCGCCCTCATATAGGGCAATAATTCTTTTCTTTTCTCGCTGGGCATCGGCAAGCTCGACCTCCCGTGACTTAACGGCTGCCTTGGCCGCATCCTCCTGCGCAACATAGACATCATGGTCGATAGTGCCAATTTGCTGACCTTTTCCAACTATTACACCCTCTTCAACCGGAGACGAATTTCCCTGCCCAGACGTAACACGGAGGGACTCAATCCTTCCCGCCACTTTGGATGCCACATCGACAACCTGGTTCGCCCTTATCCAGCCGGTCAGCTCTATCGTCTCCTCTATCGAGCCGGTGTTCACATCCTCGACCTCCACAGGAACTATTTTTTTCTCCTCCTGTTTTTGGGGCGATTTGCGCGTAAAGCCGAACCAGAACGCAGCAAATACCAAAACAATTGCCACTATCCAGTATAAAACTCTCCTGACTATCTTCATTTTCTATGCCCTATCTTTATTTAATTTAATCTGCTGATATCAATATCCGTCACGCCGGGGATACGCTATATTGCCGCCGTTACCACCCTGTTTGCACAAGTTGTGCACGCTTAACACAGGCAGGCTGTATGGATTCCTCCGTTGGATGTGCGGCGTATGATGTTTTGAATCCCAGCCGGACGGAAAGACGACTAAGCATCACATAGAGTGAGGGAACCACAACCAGCGTCAGGATAGTAGCGAAGCTCAGACCGAATATCACCACTACCGCCATGTTCTGCCAGAACTGGGTGGACTCGCTCTTGGTCGCCCACGAGAACGTGTGGAAGTCATACGAGATACCAACGGCCATGGGGATGAGGCCGATGACCGTGGTCCCGGCCGTCAGGAGCACAGGCCGCAGGCGAGTGACGCCTGCCTCTGCAGCGGCAGAGACGAGGTCCAACCCACGTTGCTGTAACTGCTGCGTGTAGGCAAGTAGCACGATGGCGTTGTTGACGACCACGCCGGCCAGACTGATAACACCGATGCCCGTCATTATGATGCCGAACGGCAGGTTGCAGACGAGCAGACCCAACAGAGCCCCGATGAGCGAAAGAATTACGGTCGTCATGATGACCAGCGTCACCATCAGCGA
>CAZKOQ010000026.1:0-18237 GCA_964554425.1 uncultured Pirellulales bacterium
GACCCATCATCACCTTCAGCAGCGGTATAATCGTCATAAAACTCAGTGACAAAAGGGCACCGATGCTTATTGCGCTGAGGACGACGACGACAATCCTGGGCCATTGCGGCCAGATATATTTGAATATCCGCCTGAAACTCTTCATTCTGCAAGTCTCTCAATATTCTGCGATGGCGGTTGGTCTGCTCTATCAGATGCCATCAGCTACCGGTTACAGTCCAAGCACAGTATCAGAATTGCTCCAGTCGGTCAAGTCCAAAGCTTGACGATACTCTCTATTTCTATTATGGTAGTCCGCTAGGGGACGCCTCACGGTGCTTCTCTAAGGAACAGTATAATGAAAATTGACTGCTTGGTTTTAGGTCCGTTCGAGACAAATTGCTACGTCCTCCGCGCTGAAACAACAGCCAAAGATTGTCTCATCATTGACCCAGGTCTTGGAGCAAATCGGCTTCTTGGCTTTATCAAACAGTATAAATTTGACCCTGTCTCGGTCATCCTCACTCACGGTCACATCGACCATATTGCCAGCGTCGCCCAATTGCGCAGCAGCTTCCCACGCGTAAAAGTATATGTTCACAAACTTGATGCTGTAATGCTTGGAAATCCGCACAGCAATCTGGCTACAATAACCGGAGAGACATTAAACATAGGGCCTCCAGATTTTACTGTTGAGGATGGCAGCATAGTCGATAAGTCCGGAATACAGTTAAAAGTTCTTCATACGCCAGGTCATACACCAGGTGGCATCTGCCTGTATTCAAAGAATGAGGGAGTTGTCTTTACAAATGATACGCTGTTCACCGGCTCGATTGGCCGAACCGACTTTCCTGGTGGGAGCGAACAGCAGCTATTAAAGAGCATAAGAGATAAGCTCCTGACCCTTCCGGGCGACACGATTGTTTATCCCGGCCATGGCCCAAACACAAAGATAGCAGCGGAAAAAACACACAATCAGTTCCTTCAGTAGCGGCTTGGCTTGGTCCAATGGCAAGATGTTCCTGCTGTGGCGTTTTTGCCCTATAAAAGACATAACACTCCAAAAAAGGTCTGGGTATAGCAGTTTTAGTCCGATAAGAGTTAAACTGGTTCTACCTGACGGTTGTGGATAGGGAATGTAGAGAATTTCGCCTCTTATTTAAGAAAGCGATAATATGTTTCAGCCGACATTTCACAGTAGTCATACTCTTATAATCAAACTTGAGACGGCGAGTTTACACGCTGCGTCCTTCTTGGACACTTGAAGGGTCAAGCGCAAGAACGGTAGAGTGGGGGGTGCCAATCGTAGGGGCAATACAGTTCCTCGCCTTATGTAATTTTAACTGTTCTGTATGGACGCTGTAATATACCGTTCGTAGCCCTTTTGGGGATAGCCAGGATGACCGAAAATAATAACAATCACGAGCAGCCGGCGGATGTGATAAGAGACCTCCAGAAATTCAAAACCCTCGTGGAATCGTCCGCCGACCTGATGTTTCGGCTCAGCAGTGACGGGCATATCGAGTATATCAATCCAAAGGTGTTCGAACTCTACGGTCACCAGCCCTGTGAGTTAATTGGCAAACATATAGAAGTAACTACTCCTCCGGAGCACCTGCCGCTCGCAATGGAGGCAATTAGCAAAGTTTTGTCCGGCCAGTCTCTTCGAGATTTGGAAATAAACCAAATAGACAAAGCAGGCCGGATAGTCCCGATGGAGATTAACGCCATTCCTATTGAGCAAGACGGCCGGATTGTAGGCGTTCAAGGCATAATGCGCGATATTACCAGGCGAAAACAGGTGGAAGAGGAATTACGAATAAAAAGTAACACCCTGGCAGCATCCATCAATGCAATTGTCCTGACCGACCTCGAGGGCAAGCTAACATACGCAAACGACGCATTCCTGAAAATGTGGGGTTACAGCGATGTTTCCGAGGTCCTCGGCAGACCCGGTACAGAATTCACTCAAGACCCCAAAGAGGTCCTCTCGGCAATGGAAGCAATGCGGACCGTTGGAAGTTGTGTCAACGAAGGACTGGCAAAGCGAAAAGACGGCTCAACCTTCTGGGCCATATATACTGCTAATATGGTCACGGATGAGGCCGGCAAGCCAATCTGTATGACGAGTTCATTCATAGATGTTACCGAGCACAAGCAAGCATTGGAAGAGTTAAAGCAGGCAAAGGAGCATCTCGAACAAGTCAACAGCCAGCTTGAAGGAGCTCTTGAGCGGACGAATATGCTGGCGGAGAAGGCACTTGCGGCTGATTTGGCCAAGAGCGAATTTTTAGCCAATATCAGCCATGAGCTTCGCACGCCGTTGAACGCCATTATAGGTTTTAGCCAGGTGCTGGCGGAGCAAGACCTCACGGACGAGCAGGGGCATTATGTGGATATTATTCGAGAGAGCAGCGAGAACATCCTGCAGTTGATAAACGATATTCTCGATTTCTCGAGGATTGAGGTCGGCAGACTTGATGTTCAGGTTGGTAACTGCTCATTAGGGTATTTACTTGCCATTACCGAGTCTTTGATGCGGCCGGCCGCGATGGAAAAGGGACTAAAGTTCGAGATTCTGCAATGCGGGGAACTGCCTGCGCAGATACGCACTGATTCCGCCCGGCTGCGTCAGTGTCTGATTAATCTTATAGGCAACGCCATTAAATTTACCAAAAAAGGACACGTGTATGTAAATGTCTCCGCGCAGGATGTCAATGGTCAGCCGCACATCTGTTTTGACGTCGAGGATACAGGGGCTGGCATCCCGCTTGAAAAGCAGCAGGTGATATTCGAAAGAACCGCGCAAACAGATGGGATAACCACCTGTAGATTCGAAGGCACGGGCCTGGGACTGGCTGTTACCAAGCGGTTGGCAAATCTTCTCGGCGGGGATGTTTGCGTAACCAGCGAGGCAGGCAAAGGTTCGGTGTTCTCACTACGAGTTCCGACAGGCGTTGACATTAAACCCCAGCCGGCGTCAGCAGACGCGACTTTGTGAACGAATTAAACAAGCAGTAGAACTCTTCAGAGAAGGTCAAGTTTTGCGGCCACGCCGATAAACCGCAAAGAGCTATTGCAACTGCTGGCCAAGTATCTGACTTCGGCAAGCGAAAATGGCGCTGACAAGCTCCAGCCCGTCATACATTCCGAGGCTCAGCCCGTCGAATCCCAGGAGAGCCGGCCCAATTAAATCTTCTTCTCTTTTGTTTGGATACATATCATTTCTCTGCTAAAATAGCCGACCGGCTATGAGAAATCTTAATCAGGCAGGTTGCTTTTTGATTATTCTGATTTGTTGGGCCGGTAGCTTGCCGGCCAACACTATTACGATTAATCCCGATGTCACTTATCAGACAATCACCGGCTGGGAGGCGGTCGCTTTTGCGCTCGAGCCAGGCAACCCGGCTTTTCCTAAATTCAAGGACACTTTGTTCGATTTGGCCGTGAACGATTTAGGGGTCAACAGAGTCAGATTAGAGATAAGAAGCGGCGTCGAAAATGTCAACGACTACTGGTCCAGCTATCGCACAGGTAAGCTCGATTATCCGACCTGGAGGAGCAAACGCTATGCAACCATAAACGATAATAACGACCCGATGACTATAAATCCTGCCGGTTTCCATTTCTCCGGCGTGGATTGTGTTGTTGATAATATCGTCCTTCCTCTCAAAAAGCGTCTGGAGGAAAAGGGACAGAAACTGTATGTAAATGTCAACTATGTCGCCTTCACCGGCCAGATTAAAGATGGCAGCTATATTCACAACGATGCCTCGGAATATGCCGAGTTTGTCCTGGCTACATACCAGCACCTTAAAGCCAAATACGCCATTGTGCCCGATGCCTGGGAGGTTCTGTTGGAGCCGGACAACGTCCGCCAATGGAATGGCACGCTGCTGGGCCAGGCCATTGTCGAAACGGCAGCCCGGCTCCAGGCAAACGGCAATACAGCGAGGTTTATTGTGCCTTCAACTACTAATATGGCCAATGCAATTACGTATTTCGACCAGCTTGTCAAAGTGCCCGGCGCCGCCCGCTACGTTACCGAGCTTTCATACCACCGCTACGGCGGCGTATCCATCCAGAATTTGCAGACCATCGCCGCCAGAGCAAAGCAGTATGGTATCGGCACCTCAATGCTCGAATGGTGGACGGATAGCAATGGCTATCGCACACTTCACGAAGACTTAAAAATCGGCAACAACTGCGCCTGGCAGCAGGGCGTTATCGGCGGGGAAGGCGATGCGGCTATGTGTCTGTATAAAATTGATTATAGCGACCCCTGTAACCCGAAGGTCTTAATCGGCGATAAAACCAAATTCACAAGGCAATACTACAAATTCATAAGACCTGGCGCCGTCAGAATCGAGGCGACCTCCGATTCCCCTATCTTTGATGCTCTTGCCTTTATTAACTCCAACGGTGGATATGTTGTCGTAGTAAAAGCTGACTCCGGCGGCACCTTTTCAATCAATGGATTGCCTCCCGCTAACTATGGCATCAAATACACTACTTCCGACGAATATGACAAGGATTTGCCGAACAAATCAATCGGAAAAGGCCACGCTTTAACGACTGCTATACCGGCAGCAGGAGTAATAACCATTTATCAAACTCCTACACGCTGATAAATACAGGCAATAACCCCTTGTAACCTTTCCCTTACGGCAGGCGTATAATCCTGTGAGTTGGCGGCAGAATCTGCCCGCCAGGACATCCCGGCGGCTTTGGATGCTTAAAAAAATCGCATAGCAGGGAATTTTTAGCCGAAAAAGGTCAAAAATTTTGTAAAATAGAAAGGACCGAAACTATGAAAAAGTTGATTCTAATGTTGTTAGCGAGTTTGTTGATGGTATCTGCCGTGTTTGGCGGACCTCTGTCAAGAAACCAGGTCGGCGCCACCGCCAACTGGGTGGTTCACGCAAACTATGAACGGTTCGTTAACTCCCGGTTCGGAGGGCTTATCCGACAGGAGCTGGTCAACCAGGGTATCGAAGAACAGCTTGCAAATTTTGCCAATATATTTTCGTTCCATCCTATCAATGATATCTGTGACGTAACGATTTACGGCATCGGCAAAGACCGTGAAAAAGCCGTCGTCTTGATTGATGGCAAGTTCGATAAAGCCAAGCTCGAAGCCATTGTCCGGATGAATCCTCAGCACCAGGAAACTACGCACGGTGACATACTGATACACGGCTGGCTGCAAGAAGACAAAAAGGAAGGCGCAGTTGTTAATAGTTTTATGATGTATGGCTGCGTATATCAGGATAAGCTCATTGTTATGAGTGCCGGCCAGGATTCCGTCAAGCAGGCAGTGGACGTTCTCAAGGGCGCCGCACAAAGCGCCGCAGAAGGCCAATTCACCATAGCGCCGGGTGCACAAGGCATCATTTTCCAGGCCGCTGCTAATGCAGTAGGTGATATGGCCGGACAGGATGAGCAGGCGGCTGTGCTCAGGCAGGCCGACAAGCTCAGCGTGGTAATCGGCGAAACGGAAGGAAAGCTCTTTATTGATTTAGGACTGGTGGCCAAGTCGGAAGAAGCGGCAAATGCCATCAATAAGGTCCTCGAAGGTATTATCGCCTACGCAACTTTGGCCGGCCAGGATAAGCCCCGCCTGGCCGAGCTGGCGCAAAAGATAAAGCTGTCTTGTGCTCAAAATACTGTCACCATTCATTTTGACTCAAGCTCCGAATCGGCATTCCAGTTTCTAAAAGAGCAATGGGAACTAAAGAAGCAAGCCGGCGTCAAGATTCAGTAACGCTGCACGCTCTCGCCTTGCAGACATTGAGCGCAGAAGAATTGGCCCTGCGGTCGCAAAAGGGCTGCAAAGATAGTTTCGCAGAGCTGGTAGAGCGCTATGGTATGCGGCTCTACCAGTTCTTGCATAATAAGACCGACAATGTCCAGGATGCCGAAGACCTCGTTCAGGATACCTTTGTCAAGGCATACCGGAACATCCACCGATATAGTACCTCCTGGATGTTTTCCACCTGGCTTTTTACAATAGCGGCCCGCCTGGCAAATAGCCATTACCGTAGTTTTCATCAGCGGCAAGCCGCTCCTCGGCTTGCCCCCGATTGCGACTGTCCTGCAAATGCAGTTGTGCAACAAGAGACACAAGAGGGCTTGTGGGAGATAGCCAGAACGCTCTCGGCAGACCAATACAGAGCATTATGGCTAAGGTATGCAGAGGAATTGCCGATTAAAGAGATAGCAAAAGTTCTCGGCAAAACGCAAGTCTCCGTTAAGGTTACTCTTTATCGGGCAAGGTTGAATCTGGCCAGGCGGCTCAAAGATATGGCAGCCGAAGACCTGCTGCCGGTGAACGCGTCGCAAAATGAACGATTACCTATTATGAAAGCGGAAGGTGCATAATGTTTTGCTGGTTATACAAACTAAAAATCTCCGGCGCTATGGATGGCAATGGCAAACTGCCGCGCGCAGCCGAAAGGCACATCCGTCATTGTGCTCCCTGCCGCGAATTTCACAATGACTGCCTGTCTTTGGCTTACGGTCTAAGAACGGAGGTGGCGGTCTCCAACAACCAAGTTTCCAGCCGCCTGAATCAGCGAATTCTAAGTGCCATCCAGAATCGCCAGATAGTCTTGACGAACCGGCCGAGAGTGGTCAAATTGTGGCCCATAGCAGCGGCTGCGTCTGTGATTTTATTTGTTCTCGTGGGTGCCTTGTTTCTGGCAAAACACCATAGAGGGCAAAATGGTGGTGAAAACGAGCCGACGTTTGTCATCAGTGGGATTACGGATTTGGCCGAAGGCAATTTTGCCCGACCCTGGTCACAGCTTATTGAAAAACCGCTGGCAAGCGAACTACAAAATCTGCAGAACGACACCCAATCAGCCGTCCGATTTCTGGTTACCTGCGTCGCGGTCAATGTCACCACCCCCGAAAACGGCTCAATAAACTAATACTCAGTGACATATCTTTTGCGGCCTTGTCATTCCGAACTTGATGCGGAATCTAAAGCCACAAAATCTTCAGCAATTTTTTCCTCCGCAATCCGTTTCACGCACGCCTGTCCCGAGCGCAGTCGAGGGAACAAGCTATAAAATTAAAATGAATTGTAGTATTCCGTCTTGCCGTCGTCGCTGTCGTAGCTGGCTGCATCGGGTATTTGTGCGTCTATCTTGATTCTCTCTATGCGCTCGGCTTTTTTTGTAGTGCTGTCGATAGTTACCAAAATCCCGCTCATCCTCAAATCGCCGGTCGCTACTTCGAACGGGAAAGGCATCGCCGTCCTAAAAGACTTCAGGACATTTTCAATCTTTCTGCCGAGCACCGATTCCGCGGCGCCCGTCATCCCTATGTCGGTAATATACGCAGTTCCTTTGGGCAGGATTCTCTCATCGGCTGTTACCACGTGCGTGTGTGTGCCGAAGCACAAGCTCACGCGGCCATCCAAATGGTATCCCATCGCAAGTTTTTCGCTTGTGGCCTCGGCGTGAAAATCGACGACGATTATGTCGGCCTTGTTTTGAAGCTGCGGCAAAATCTTATCAATTGCATTATAAGGGCAGTCCGCCGGCTTCATATAGACCCTGCCTATCAGAGATACCACCGCTACTGTCGGTCCTTTGCTGGTCTTGTAAAAGCCCACACCTCTGCCGGCAGCCAGCTCCGACAGGTTTGCAGGCCGGGTGATATTTTCCGCCGTCTCTAAAATCGTTATTATCTCTCTCTTGCGATAGGTATGGTCGCCCAGCGTAACAAGATTTATGCCGTAGCGAATTAGCTTATCGTAGATTTGCGGCGTAAGGCCGGAGCCCCCCGCAGCATTTTCCGCATTGGCTATTACGCAGTCTATATCCAGCTCTTTGACCAGCGACTTTAGCCTCTCAGCGATAATCCGCCTGCCCGGCCGACCCACTATGTCACCGATGCAAAAAATATTCATATTCATAATCGTATTGCGTCCTGCAGGAGTCAAATCTCCGTCGTGCGTATCGCGTATGTCGTTCTATCCTTTATCGTTTGCACAACGCGTATTACGTCAGTTATTTATGCACTGCGATATACGATATACGCAAAACTATATTATTTGGCATACTCTATGCAGCGGACCTCTCGAAGCAGCGTTACTAAGATTTCGCCCGGATATGTCATCTCAGCCTGAATCTTAGTGGCAATGTCCCGCGCAATTTTCATCGCCGCGCCGTCGTCCACCTCGTTGGCGTTGACAATCACCCGGATTTCTCGCCCCGCCTGGATTGCATACGCGCTTTCAACGCCCTTGAAGCTGTTCGCAATCTCCTCAAGCTGCTCTAATCGCTTTATGTATCTTTCAAGCGTTTCTCTTCTAGCGCCGGGGCGCGAAGCGCTAATCGCATCGGCGGCGGCAATCAGCGGCGTATAAGGATTATCCGCAGGCACATCACCGTGGTGGCCTGCCACTGCGTTTAGCACAATCGGCGATTCGCTGAATCGCTTGAGGTAATTTGCGCCTATTGCCGGATGGCTGCCCTCGACCTCGTGGTCGATTGCCTTGCCTATGTCGTGTAATAATCCCGCTCGTCTGGCCATCGAGCCGTCAAGTCCAAGCTCGTCCGCCATCACCTGTGACAGGAAAGCAACTTCAACGCTGTGTCTAAGCACGTTCTGCCCGTAGCTCGTCCTGAAGCTCAAAGCCCCAATCAAGCTAAGCACCTTATTGCTCAATCCCCTAACGTTCGTCTCAACCGCTGCGTCTTTGCCAAGCTGCAATAGCTTTAGGTTCACGTCCTTTTTGGTTTGTGCCACAAGCTCCTCAATTCGAGATGGGTGTATCCGCCCGTCCTGAATGAGCCGTTCCATTGAAAGCCGCGCAACCTCACGCCTCACCGGGCTAAAACCGCTCACCACAATCATTCCAGGCGTATCATCAACAATCACATCCACGCCAGTGGCCTTTTCAAAAGCGCGGATATTGCGTCCTTCTCTGCCGATGATTCGGCCCTTCATATCGTCATTTGGAATATCCACCGTCGATACGGTTGCTTCGCAGGTCTGCTCAGCAGCATACCGCTGAATGGCAGCGGTGAGTATCTCTCGGCTCTTCTCATCGGAAATTTCATTGGCCTCATCGACCTTGCGTTGAATCAAGGCCGACATCTCATGCTCACATTCATCCTCAAGCCGCTTCAACAAAAGCTGCTTGGCCTCTTCAATATCCATCGCCGTAATCTTAAGCAACTGATTCTTCTGCTGGGCTATCAACACAGATAGCTGCTTTTCCTTGGCGTCGATATTGTGCAACCTTTTTTCCACCTCTTCTGTCCGCTGTTTGAGGGTGTTATCACGCTGTTGAAGCTGTTCGGCCTGGCGCTCGAGCGCATCTTCCCGTTTGGTTAGCCGCAACTCGGTTTCGTGCAGTTCGCTGCGAATTTGATTTACCTCGGCTGTGAATTGCTCTTTCTTCTTAATCGCCTCGGCAGCCGCCTCAATCTGCGCCGCCCTAATTATGTTATCCGCCTCTTTTTTTGCCGATTCGAGCTGCCTCTGGCGTTCCTGCTGTAAGGTTTGAGACCTGGCACGAACGATTATCTGGTAAGCTATTGCAGCAAAGCAGATTCCGAGGAAAAAACAGACAATCGAAGCCACAACGGTTGGCACCGTTAACAACATAAGTATTGCGTTCATATTTCCTACCTTTCCCCTTGCGCTTTTATACAATTAAAGACATCGTCCGATGTATAGATTGCGGGATTATCCGGTAGGAAAGCCCCAAAGATTTGTATGTGAATTACGAAATCCTTTTCAACCAGAATATAAAATCAGCGCTCTGCCGCCAAAATTTCGTGAAATTGCGGCAATTCCACCACGCCCAGCACGGGCTTATCTTTCTTTGCAGAATGGTTCGCTGATTTTATGCTCAATATCCTGCTCCCTGGTTCGTCAGTAGCTATTCTTCAAAAGATTTCGTTTCACGCTAATTCACCTTTCAGCTCCCCCTGTTTCTGTCTTCGGCAGAAGACACGGGGGTCCAGAATCTTCTTTTGGTCTTGTTGGACTATGGTCGCTAAAAGTATCTTTGCAACTCAACTACCGCTGGCGAAAAGGTTTACAACCCTCTTTCGCCCTCCGTATCCCTTCTCATTGATAGCCGAATTCCAACTGATGATACGGAATGACCCGCAGTCTGGTTCATCGTTTGCAAATTATACTATTTATGATAGGGTATTTCCCGTTGCCGGTCAAGCAAAAAAACCACAAATTTTAGACCATAAAGGAGTATTAGAAAATATGCCAAACAAACCTCTCAAACGCCAGGTTCGGACCAGTTACCAACGTATCGTAAATCCGACTTTTTTAACACCCCCATTATTTTTGCTCTCTATCTTGCTATCAATCAACTTACTCCAACCTCTCTCGGCAGGTATTTCTGGACCCCATTCTGCTCCGCAGCCCGTTCGCTACATAATAATCGTTACCGGAGGCGAGCTGCTGTCAGGCACCTATCCCGATGAGCATACCTGCTTCATTACTCGGACACTCCGCCCGCTCGGCCTGACCTGTGTTGGCTCGATGTGTATCGATGACAAGAAGCCAGACCTCAAAGATGCGATTCGCTTTGCCGCCAATAGGGCATCGCTAATAATTGTTACCGGCGGCCTTGGCCCAACCGACAATGACATTACCCGTGAAGCTCTCTCTGAATTCACGGGAATTCCTGTAAAAGAACACGCCGATGTTCTACAAGAGCTGGCACGACGTTTTAATGTGCCGCCCGACCAGCTTCGCCTAAACCTGCGCCGTCAGACGCAGGTGCCGACGCAGGGCGCCTATTTCAAGAATCCAAACGGCACGGCCGTCGGCCTCGTCTTTGAAATGGCCGACAGCACCATCCTTGCGTTGCCGGGGCCGCCGCGCGAATTACAGCCGATGGTCCGCGACCAGCTCGTGCCGTATCTGAAGCAGCGATTCGGCACACGTCTGCCGGGGTGCTCGCTAACACTGCGGTTTGTCGGGCTTGGGCAGTCCCAGATCGACCAGACTCTCAAGGACAAGGTGCCCCTGGAGCCCGACATTACGGTTTCCTCGCAATTTCAGGGAGGCCGCGTGGATTTCACCTTTTCGCTCCCTGACGACACGCCGCAGGAACGCACCCGGCTACAGGAGCTGAAACAGAAAATCATCAAGCACCTGGGCGACTATGTTTATGCCGAGGACAAGATGTCCCTGGAAGAGCACGTCTTGAAGCTGCTGGAAAAGCGTGGCGCGACGCTGGCATTGGCAGAAGTGGGCAGCGGCGGCAGTCTGGCTGCGGCGCTAAACAGCGCCGATACCGCCCGCCGCGTTTTCGCCGGCGGCTATGTTGCCCCATCAGTGGATAAACTGCGAGACCTGCTCCACGTGTCTGATGACCGGTGGAGTGATACTACATCATATAGCCAAAAAATAGAGCAACTGGCCAAGGCAGCAGCCAATGCCGCTTCAAGCCAATGGGCAATTGCAGTCGGTGAAGCTCGGACAGACCCAAACGGAGCTAACTATGTGGATGTTGCCTTCAAGTCACCTGATAGCCGCCTGGAAAGTCAGCAAATTCGACTTTCCGGCACAGGCGAATTAGCCCGCTCAGGGCTGACAACACAACTGCTCGACCAGCTAAGGCGAAGATTGAAATAGGTATTGCGGCTCGTCAGTGTTTATATCTGTGGCTGCAAATTATCTGTCCACCAGGTCATAGTGGCAGAACTTTTGCTTTCTTACTGTGGCACTTTGAGGATAAATACGTCTCGCTGCCCGCCGGCTTGCCAGTTACTTGTAAAGATAACAAAGCGACCGTCGCGACTGATATTCGCCCTCGGTGAGTCCCAGTATTCTTTAACTACCGACCGATGCTGCGCAAGTCTTCTAACTCGCCCGCTGCCGTCGGTGGCCACCTGCACAATCTCATTTAAGAACACCCCGGAAGATGCCAGTTTCTGCTCAGCCCCTTTATAGAAACTTACCAGGACCCACTCTTCGTCATCGGCCAGCAGTGAAATATGGTAGTCTTGACTCCAATCGTCCTTCAGCTCCAGCACGGTGCGAACCTGATGCGGTAATGCGAGCCGGCGAAATGTAATGCGGTTCTCCCAGTTGTCGGCCCCAATTACTATGCCGTCCCCGTTGTCTGAATGCCCGGGCGCCGAGTCAGGCGGATTGTCGATAAGATTCTCAACTTCGCCGGTTGTAAGGTTGGCAATCTGCACCTCAACCTGCCCTTTGCCTTGCTGGCCGGTCTTAATCACTAAAAATTTGCCGGACTTGTCAACCTGAACCTCGTCAATATATTTGGATACAATCTGCTTTGCGAGAATCGAGTCCGCATCTTTCTGCCACACCAGATACCCGATATGGTCGCCAGGCGTAACATCAATTGAAAATGCGAACACATTGTCGTCGGCGCTCTTGCTCATTTGCTGAATCAGCCCGCCTTGCGGAAGTATATTTGTAAAATTTTTGATGACAGCATATCTCTTTGCAGCGACGTCGTAATGCAAAAGCTCCGCTCTTGTGTGTGCATAGAGTGCATTTGGCTCGGCTCCGCTCCAGATGCAGTCCTCCCAGCGAGGAGTCTCACCGAGCGGATTTCTAACAAATAGCGGCTCTTTTGACAGTATCTTAAATCCAACCGGGTCGAAACGATACGTTATTGCTCTACCGTTGCTATTGATGTGGAAACGCGTCGAGTCCTTATTGAAAGACTGCCAATAGGAATAGGCGTTTGCGTTTTCCTTTCCATCGTTTTCATCGGTAACACGCATAATTGTAGTGCCGAATGTCGGGTCTAAGAATGTCTCTGGGGCTTTTGGTAAGACCGGCGCCGCAACCGCCGGATACACGCGGCGGTCGGTTCCAATACCGGTCCCCTCTCCGCCGACAGGTATGGCGATGGTGGCTAAAACAAACACTGCGAGCAACAGGACGTCGATATTCAACAGTAACCGCCTAATCATTTCTGACAGCTCCTTCCCATTGTTCTTAGTAGTCTGTCACAGTTTATTTGAGGGATTGTCATGCTGAACGAAGTGAAGCATCTGGCTATCACACGGGAGATTCTTCGCTACGCTCAGAATGACATTGTTCATCATTTAACCTGTGACAAAGCACTAAGTAGAGACGCAAAAAGAATCGTTATCTTTTAAGCGTAACCGGCAAGCTGGTTGCGTCCAAATATCCGGCTCATGCTCCTGGATTCCCGCTTTCGCGGGAATGACACAATGAAGAATTCTGCGTTTCTACTTAGAATCTCTAATCTCATAATATCGTCCCTGCCATTATGTCGTCATTTTTCAAGATAAGCAATGCTCAGTCCTAGTATATCATGACATTTTAATTTGTGGATATAGACGTTTCAGTTTGATGCGAGCATCTTGGGTTGTAAATTGCCAATCAACTGGTTTTTACATAGCATTGCGTCGGTAAGTAACAATAAACTGATAAAAATAAAAGTCATAAAATACTAGGGACTCTTCGAGCGCATTGTCGGCTTCGCAAGCTCACTGCTCATAGTAATAATGGCAATTTCGTATGTGTTGACCTGGGGGATAGTGAACGTAACGACTCTGTCTTCCTCCACGAAAGATAGTCCTACCTCGTCTTTTCGCTCCGGGCTTACAAGGGCAATATCCTTCACGTGACGCTCGGCAGGCAAACGCATACAAATTACAATATTTTTGGCGGCTTTTTCTGCCCGGTAGTTGACTATATGCACCAGACGTCTGCCGGCTTGCTCAGTCAGCTCACAAATGACCTCGGCTTCCGCCTGAATAGATAAAGTAAGTTCATCTCTACAAAGCCGTTTGATGGCATCGAGAATGTCCCCGTCCTCGGCAATGTAGATAACATTTGAACCTGGCAGCCCTTCAAACGCAGGTTTCTCGCGAGGCAGCAACCACTGGTTATAAGTGGCGACCGGTCCGACTATGCAAAGCCGACCGCCGGATTCGACATAATGTTCAATATGTTCGATGTGGTCGTCGGAAAGGGCAATACAGCCGGCAAGAATTAACGCACGATAGCGGTTCAGCTCCCCTAAGTGCTGATTGTAAATTATATCGAAGCAAGTGCGGCTATTGACCAAAACCTCTTCGACTTTATTTGTAAGCCGGGCGTATTTCAAATCGGCAAACACCTGTGACGGAAAGCTGCGCAAGACCGCCACATCGGCGACGGTTTTCGCATCACGTAAAAGGTTGCGGCGTGTATGAAAAAAACTAATAAACGGAGCAAGGCGGGGAGAAACAAGAGCTTTGGAACCAGGGACGGCAGCTATATTGCCATATTCAAACCAGCAGATACACCCGAGACAATCCAGATTGAAGGCCATCGACTCGGCCATCTCTAAAGGCGTGGTGGTGTAAGTGAACGCGATGTTGCTCATCCGCCTCGCCACTTTGTAAGTGCGAATACGGGTATGGAGTTTACCATTATAGTAACCGGATGGCTCGCCTTCGTCCCAGAATGCCTCTCCGCCCCGTAGCAATCGGCTGTGGTCTATTGGCGGCCTTATATAATCGCCGGGGCCGCCGGGATTGCACTCAATAAGAATATCCTTGCGTAGCGTGCGTGCATACCTGCTCATATCGTAATAAGAATCGGCAAGAGACCGGCAGCAAAAATCCAGCCATGCCCGCCGTAATAGATTATCCGGCTCTCCGGCCATCGGCGGACGCACCGCCTCTATTCTCTCGACTGGCATCTTTTTAAGCTGCTCGGATGTGAACGTTTCCAATAGATATTTACGGAATCGCTCAACGGAATTGGCGTCGTAGCCGGGGCCTGCCTCGTAGTTATCAAAATGGAGCAGGTCCGCCTTAATATCATTGACGGCAAAACGAATAATGCCCCGGTAAAAATCCTGCGCTCCCGAATGGTTTCGATTCCAGTAGTAGCGGTAAGTCGCTATACCATAAGTCCGCGGATTGCCGTTCTGGTCGAGCAGCACCCAATCTTTGGCCTGCGGGACTTCGGCAAATAGCGGCTCCCACAGGAAAGCCCCGCTGTAATTATAAACCCCTACCCGAAGACCGCTATCGTGGCACAATTTGGCGAATCTAACCGCATCAGCCATACTTTCTCGCTCCGCCGCAAGCCCTCCGCCTTTATAGCAATGTATCATAACAAAGTTGACGCCGAGACTTTTCAGTTGTTCTATCATTTCAGGACTATGTTCACGCAGGTAAGCGGCCTTCTGCTCGGCGGTAGCTGCGTAACCATCCTGCCCGTCACGCCGAACGCGAAAAAGCAATGGTTCCCAACTACCCGCCATCACGATACCCTCTCGCCGCACCCAATTGGGGCGTTGTTCCAACGGCAGGGTCAGCAATTCACCCTGTATCGGTGCGGCAAAACACAACAGCAAAAAGATTATCCGCCTGATAGGCATAAGAAACTCCTTTTACAGCGGTTCAAAGCCCACAAAATAAATCTTGTTTTGTCGAACCACATGCAAAAACCATTGCTGAGCTTTATTTTAACATAAGCTGCCCTTCTCCCTATGTCAACACTGGATTGAGGTGGCAATCTGTGGCATAATATCATTCAGGAACCAGTCGTGGCACGGCCATCTTGGCCGTGTCTTTGTGGCGCGGCCATCCTGGCCGTGACTTCACGGACTGGAAGCCCGTGCCACATAGGAGGCGTTATGTCTTGCAACAATATGAATAGAAGACAATTTGTATCGCTAACCGCAACCCTTGCCGGTGGACTTCTGAGCCTTGGGGCCTCACCTTTCTCTGATGACAAAGCACAAGATTGGGACCCGGATAAGCCATTTAGTATTACCGGCAAAAAGCTCATAGTCCAGCCGGTTCTTATGTATAGAACTCCGGAAAGACGAGAAGAATCATCCTGGAAATCCTGGGGCGGCGTGCAGACCGAGCAGGCCGCAGCAGAGGAGGCGCAGAGAATATCTAAAGAGCTAAACGAGCTTTCCGGCGCAGCTAATTTTCCCTTGCAGATTTTGCCCATCATCAAAGTCAAGTCCGCCCAGGAAGCAATGAAAGTGCATCAGGCGGATTATGATGTCGTAATCGTTTACCCGGCCACAGGTTCGGGAGAGCTGCTCAAAGCGTGTTTTGCTCAGGACAAAAGTAAAGACACCATAATATTCATCAGACACCGTTCCGGCCCGGTCTATTATTGGTATGAGGCGCTCAGCGTCCAATACCTTAAAACAGATGACCAGCCGGCAGAGCAAAACAGCCACTCAAATCACGGCGGCGTTTACATCCACGATGTCGTCGTGGACGAGTATCAGGAGCTTTTATGGCGGCTAAGGGCGATTTATGGAATCAAAAATTTCATCGGCGCTAAAGTTGTCGCTCTCGGCGGCACCTGGGGCAAATATGACCCACAGGCGCCGAAGGTTGCCCACGAAAAATACGGAATCGAGATAATAGAAGTCAGCTATGATGATATTGCAAAGCGTATCAAGGATGCACAGGCCAATGACAATCTTGGTTCAAAAGCCCAAAAGTGGGCCGAAAAATATCTTTCACTGCCGAACACCGCTTTGATGACGGATAAAAAATTCGTTATCAATGCCTTCTTGTTATACAATATTTTAGATAATCTAATCCGCCAATATGATGCCACCGTATTCACAATCAAAAGCTGTATGAGCACGATTCTGCCGATGGCACAGACGACCGCCTGCCTTTCTTTGAGCTTACTCAACGACCAGGGCTTGCTTGCTTTTTGCGAATCGGATTTTGTCGTGATACCCTCCGGCATCTTGCTGCACTACGTATCCGGCAAACCCGTCTTCCTTCATAACTCGACATTTCCTCATAAAGCTATTGCCACCTGCGCACATTGCACCTGTCCTCGCCGGCTGGACGGAACAAATTATGAGCCGGCAAAAATTATGACCCATTATGAATCGGAATACGGAGCGGCACCGAAAGTGGAAATGCCCGAAGGACAGCTTCTCACATTCATCGACCCCGAATACAGCACAGGCCGGTGGGTCGGATTCAAAGGCACTGTCAAAAGTAATCCGTTTTATGAAATATGCCGTTCGCAGCAGGATGTCGAAATCCAGGGAGATTGGGAGAAGCTGCTTAAAGAGGTCAGAGATTCTCACTGGGTGATGGCTTACGGCGACTACCTAAAAGAATTGGAATACGCCTCGCGGAAAATCGGAATCAAATGGGTCGATATTTCCCGAACGTAATAACTACTGCTCCATCACGCAGGATTTGAAAGATGGTCAATGGCTAAAAGACCTAACTTATCTCCTTTAGAGCTTACCGGCATTGTTTTATCGGCGCTTGCTATGTCGGTCGGTTGGGGCATTCGAGGCGACTATGGCCACGAAGCCGGTGCGATGATACCAGGCGCACTCCTGGGGCTTTCTATCTGTCTTACCTCAGGAAGAAACGACTGGTTACAGCGCTCATCTATTATGGCTATGTGCGGCGCTATCGGCTGGGCATTCGGTGGACAAATGAGCTACGGGCAAATCACCGGCTACACGGCAAGCAGCTCGCTGCCGGACGTTCTCTATGGCTACGGCTGCCTCTTTTTGATAGGCGGATTATGGGCCGGTATCGGCTCGGCTGTCCTTGTGATGAGCGTAACCTCATCCCGCTCATATCTGGAGCGCTTCGCAGGGCCTTTGGTTGCCCTGTGGCTCGTTTGGCTTGTTATGGACCTAAGCGGCCTGACCGAGCGGCTGGTCGAAACCTGGTATCTAAATGACACCGACTGGTTTGCCGCATCATCCGCTCTGCTTGTAGCCGGAGTATGCGCAGCTATTGCTCCACGCACTCGCCCTGCCTGTTATCTTATTGCGTTACTTGCCGCCGGTTGGTGGGTGGGATACATAATCCTCACCGTTCTCCTTGGTCTGCGTATGACCCCGCCGAGAAGTGATAATTGGTCCGGCTGCGTCGGCCTGTTCGCTGCACTTGTATTTTATCTGATTCATCGACGAAATTTTGCAGCAGTATCGCTGGCACTCCACGGCTTCTTAGCCGGCGGGATAGGTTTTGCCGTAGGCGATTTTGTCAATATGCTCGGTCGTGCCCAATGGGGACCAATCGGCTCATTGCCCGCCCTGCAAGGTTTGGACTATTGGAAATGGATGGAGCAGCTTTTTGGAATGATTATGGGCCTCGGCATAGCCATTCCTTTTCTTCGACACCTCCGTCGTAACCTCACCCCGCCACAGGACGACCAGGATAGCGGCACACTAAACACCGTAGCGCTTCTATTTTTGCTGCTGGTAATGCCCTGGTCCAATCTTTATAAAAACGTCCGAAATTG
>CAZKOQ010000027.1:0-17833 GCA_964554425.1 uncultured Pirellulales bacterium
GCTGTATCCGATATATGCAGCCCCTCCATAAGCCCATCCCGCCCAGCCGCCGTCAAAGCCCTCAGGATGCCCGGCAACGCCATTATCGCCCGGTCCTCCATCACCGCCCGTAACCCAGCAGTCAGTAAAGATGCAGTTCTGGATGGCAGGCGAGCCGTTATAGATTATCATTGCACCGCCGACAATGCTGACGCCATTATCGCCGTCATCAGGTATCGCCGTAATATTTCCTCCGTCCGAACCACGTATCCTGCACTCCGTAAAGATGCAGTTCCGGATGGTAGGCGAGCAGGAATAGATATCTATCCCGCCTATCTCTTCTATCCCGACCGTCCCGCTGCCCCGAATGGTAATGCCATCAATTATGGCCTCGGAGTCCAGGGTAGTGACAACTAAACGATAACCGCTCAGAACCGTTGACCTAACGCAGACAGGGTCATCAGGATTTGTGCTGGTAAGGGTAATACCTTTGTTAACCCTGATAATCCTGATGCCCATAAATGGATAAGCCGGCGTATATGTGCCGGTCGGGATGATAACAACATCGCCGGTCACCGCTGCATCAATCGCCTGCTGAATACTGGTGTAATTCGGGTCGCTTCCGACCACGATGGTCCTCGGCTGGTCGAACTCAACCGTCACTATATTACCCGGCGGCCCTACGATGACGACATTGGTCAGGGCAGTCGATGCGTCGTCCATCGTGCCGCTCCACTGGGCCACTTTCCATCCCTTCTCAGGAATTGCGGTTATCGGAACCATCGTGCCGGCGTAATAACTGCCGCTGGTGGGTTTCACGCTGCCGTGCCCGCCCACAACCGTAGCAGTCAAGCTGTATTTCGGCTTTTCTCTATGGTCGGCATAATGGTAGCCAATATCGACCTTCAATGTATCCTTGCCGCCATCGGTGCGAGTCGTGTATAAATCCATACCCACATTGTGCGCCAGGTCGCTGCCTTTATTTACTGCCGGGCTGTTACGCGCCTGCATCGGAGTTTGACTGAGATAATAGCCATCACATGGGTCTAACGGCCCCGATACAAACAGCGGGTCTCCCGCAATGTTCGTAACATCAAGGTCGGTCCCTGCAACAGTACTCGTCTGCCGACTGACGCTGTCATAGACCCCGTAGTCGCCGTCGCCGTTCAGGTGGAATAGACAATATCTTACAATTGCATCGCCGAAGTCTTCCTCGGCTATCGCATGCTTGTTGCACCCGCGGAATATCGAATCACTCACCACCGGCGCCGACGCCCAGTCACAGAATATCGCGCCGCCAAGCTTCCCTGCGGTATTGTCATTGAAGTCGCAGTTCCGGATTTGCGGTGTTGCAAACATACTTGCCGAAATCGCACCGCCGTCAACGCTCGCCGAGTTGCCCGTTATCAGGCAGTTCTTCACAATATGTTCCACATATCCGCCGTAGAAGCTGATTGCGCCGCCAGAGCCGTGGACGCCTTCGACCGAATTGTCGGTAATCGTAACGTTCTCAATCCTGCCATGCGTATCCGCCAGCACTATGCCGCCGCCCATATCTACGCTGGTGCTCATATCCGGCAGCTCGCCCACTCCATAATAAACATTGTAGAAAACACCGTATGAATAAGGCGTCCAGTAGGTCTCACCATAACCTAACCAACCCCAGCCGGAGAAAGGCCCACCAAGATAGTAGTAAGGAGCGTATGAAGTTCCTATATTTAGGTTGATGCCGCTTCCGCCTATGGCCTTATTTCCGTGCATAACGCCGCCGGCCAGCTTGACATTTCCTTCCGCTAGGAATAATGCCCCACCGCTCTTGGCTGTATTATTTAGGAAGTGGCAATTCGTGAACACGGCATTGAAATCCTGAAGGTGCACCGCACCGCCCCACCCATCCACACCTTCAGTAACCTTATTACCCGCAAAAATGCAGGACTCATACCTCATTGCCAGCGTGCTGTCAACATTCGGGTCATTGGTATCATAGAATCCATATACCGCACCGCCGCTGCGGACCGCCTCATTGCCGCCGAACATGCAATTGATAAAGTTGGCGTCGCTTATGCAGCTAACCGCACCTCCGGCATAGAAAGACGAGTTCCCATTAAAGCTGGTATCGCGGATATTTACCTGGTTGCACTCAGGCCCGATGAAAAGACCGCCGCCTCCGTTCTGATAATCTATCAATGTGTAGCCCGGACCGAAAAAGTATGGGTAATAATAAAAAGCAGCGCCGACTCTATCCTCTATGACATTTTCTTCAAAGCGGCACTCGTTGACATCCACCACGCTCTTGCCCTCGATAAACACAGCGCCGCCGAAATTGTCCGTGAACTTGCAGTTCTCCAGTGCAATAGCGTTGTTGGCAACAGAATACAACGCGCCGCCTCTGGTATTTACAGTAACATCCTGCATATATGTAACAATGGCCGGAGAGAATATGCGGGCCTGATTGCCGATGAACAGAGAGTTAACAATGTTTGCATCCGAATTGTTCCCGTGGTAAGTCCCGCCGCCCGCTATACCGCCGCGAGTAATCGCAAATCCCGTGAAGCCGTCGGTAGCAGGACCGACAGGCGCAGGTATCGCTGTCCCGGTTCCTCTACTTCCTCCCGGCCCCGCTACACCGGTGGATGCGATGTTATTCACAAAGTTGCAGTCAATAATAACCGGGACGCTCCCGTTCTCGCAGTAAATCCCGCCGCCCATACCGTCGCCGATGGCATCTCCGCCGTTGCCGCCGAAGCTTTCCTGTCCGCTGCTGCTGTTCCCGCCGTTCCCGCCGTCTCCGCCGCAGCCGCCCATTGCAAAATTACCTTCAATATTGCAGTCAATAATGACCGGATTACTGAGGCTTCGGCACGCAATAGCCCCGCCATATCCGTTTCCAATACCATCCGCGCCGTGCCCGCCCCACTGTCCATTTGTGGTCTGCTGCACCTGAGAACCCGGCTCTGGCGGCAAATACTGCCAGTTCTGAATGTCAGGTGTGGTCTCTTGACCTATAGCGCCGTCGCCGCCGTGAGCGCCTGTAACTATGCAGTTTGTTATCACGCAGTTCTGTATTGTCGGCGAACTGCCGTTTTCGCAAAGAATGCCGCCGCCGTATGCATCGCCCGTAGCATCCTGACCACGCTCTGCTCTCGGCGGGTCGTTGACGTTAGGCCCTGTCCTTTCATAAGGAATTGGAGTAAGAATCCCATACCGCCCGGCTATTCCCTTAGCCGCTCGCATATAACCGTTTCTTATGGTAAATCCCGTTACTATCGTATTCGGGTCTTCACCGCTGTGGAAGTGGAACGCACGCCGCGGGTCATACCTGTCCGCCTGACAATCAATTATCGTATCTGCTATCGTCTCCGGGTCATCCGGGTCGGTTGACGTCAGCCGGATGCTCTTACCCCTAAAGTCAATGCCGTTCGGGTCGCTTACGTAGTGCACTCCCCTGCTTACAATAATATTTGTGTCGCCCTGGCCCGCAGCAGCCATTGCCGCCTCAATTGTCGGGTACTCATCCGGCACCAATATATTCCGCGTAATCGCCTTCTCAAACTCGACACGCACCAACCTATCGCCATCCAGCGTCACCATATTGATGTTTCTATTCCAGGATGGGTCGTCGTCCGTGCCGCTCCAGCTCTTGACGCGGTATCCCTCCACAGGTATTGCCCTTAACAGCAGCACGTTGCCGCCGTAGTATTTGTATGTCCATACATTATTATTAGGGTCATATTCCTCATTGTTCGGGTCAGGCACATTCGGGTCAACCACAACCCTGCCCGGCCCAACCACTGTAAGAACCAGCCCATACTCCACGCCTGTAAGCGGATAATGATAACCGAGGTCCACGATACCGTCGTCGGGAACCAGGTCGCTCCTGGTCGTGAATTTATCAAGCCCGAAGACAAGGGACAAGTCGCTCCCTTTATCAATGCAGTTGCTATCAACCAACTGCAGATGCCCCGCGCCAATGTGACTTAAGTAGTATTCGCCGCCGGGCCCCGGCACAAAATTCGGATCCGTATTGATATTATAACTCCCGGACAGCCACGTCTTGTTAACTGGGTCCCAGTTCAGCGTGCAGCCACTATCAACATAAATCGGCACCGGGAACGCAAGCTGTATCGCCTCCATCATCGCTGCGACCACCTGGCTGGAATTGGCCGCCTGTATCATCGCCCCGCCGGTCCCTTGTGATAACTGACGGAAATAGTTGCCCGCTATCGGGTCGCCTCTGACCAAAATCGAGAATATCTTCTTCGGCTCATCCCCTGTCGCCGCCGCTATCACATCGTTAAGAGTCCATCCCGTGAACGGCTCTGGGTCATGTGGCGGCGCATCACCCATCAGGATAATTATCTTTGTAACATTCCCGCTGCGCCAGCCGCCCAGCGACCTGCCGTCAATACAGTGCATCAATGCCGAATATACCGACTCCTGCCAGTCCATACCGGCCCCAATCGTTACCGCATTGATGGCCGAAACTATTCGGTCTCGGTCCGTCTCAAACTTCAAATCATCTTGATACGGATAATCAATGCCCGCCATACCGTACGGCATCTGCGGGAAGTCACGATAGTCCACCACGGCAATCCTGTAGTCCGTAACGGTCTCCGCCACCAAATCTACTATCGCTGCCGCCGCCACCTGCACCGCCGCAAGGTCGCCCCACATACTGCCGGTTGTGTCTATGCAGAACACTACATCCAGCGCCTCTGCTACTTGATTGGGCTCCATCACATCGGTCCACGTAATATTGGCCGCCGAAGGCAGCGGATACGCCGGGTCTCCGCTGCATATCGACACCTGCGAACCCCTTGTGCCTATGTTGTCCCAGATAATACTGTTGATGACTTTAACATTGCTGTCGTACGAACAATACAGGCCGCCACCGTATGCAGGCAGCACTAAAACCTTGTTATCGGATATCGTGCAGTTGGATATGTTCGGCTCGCTCTGCCAGTTCACCGAAACGCCGGCGCCGTCCCTATCCGAGGTGTTGTTCGTCACTAAGCAGTTCTTGAATTCAACAGCCGAGTCGCCCGCCAAATACACACCGCCGCCGGATGTCCTGGCCCTGTTGAAGCTAAACTCCGTATTGGCAATTAGCTTCGGGCCGGTGAACGCAAAGATTCCGCCGCCCTGCGAGGTAACCGTATCATCTTCGATAATTACAAGACTGTTCGGGTCGTTCGGGTCTGAATAGTATGAGCCGAGAACACGGTGCGACTGGTTTCCGTTGACCAAGCACCCAATAATCTGGGCTTCCGGAGTATATAGACAGAATAATCCGCCTCCTCTTAGGGCCGCGTTCCTCGAAACATTGCAATCCTCAATCGTAAGCCCGTTCGCCTCGGTTATATATATCCCGCCGCCGTCTTCTACCGCATTATTGTCCACGACTATCGTATTATAAATCGTCCCCTCGCAATTCGGGTCAAAATACAACCCGCCTCCATACCCCGCCGTATTTTCAGCAAAATTGCTGTCGGTAACTGTTACCACGTTATTGAAGTAGCACAGCATACCACCGCCATTCTCGCCGACGGTGTTGCCGACAAAGTTGCAGTCGTTTATCTCCGCCACGCACTCGTTGGTGAGTGCGATTCCGCCGCCGCCCCCGTTAGAAACTATGTTGCCGGCAAACTCGCATCGGTCAAACCTCGATTCGCTCTCGACACCGAAGCACGCAGCTCCACCGCCGAAGGTCGAAGCGTTGCCCGCAAAGTTACAATCCGCAAACTCCGTGTAGCTGAGGTTATTGCCGTAAACTCCTCCGCCCGACCCGCCGATAGCGGCGCAATCCGTAATCGTGCAATCTACAAATGTCGCAATGCTGTTTGCATCAACCCATACGCCGCCGCCGTTGCCGATAAAGGCCGTGCAGTTATCAATCGTAACATTCCTGAAGCGAGGGAAGCAATTGACATCGACAAATATTCCGCCGCCGTCGTCAAGGAACGCCTCGCAGTTCCTTATAACTACGTTCGCAATGATTGGGCTGCTATTTGGCTCAATGTATATGCCACCGCCCGGCTCATCGTATGTGCTGCCGTTGATTATTGTAAAGCCGTTCAAAACAGTATCGCTATCCGACCCCGCCGTGAACGTAACGCCGCGGCTGCTGGCATAGCCATCGATAATCGTAAGCGCAACAACATTCGGGTCGTCGGGATTGGTGCTAAATAACTTCAGGTCTTTGCCCTGGAAGTTGATGTCGCCATCGTATGTGCCGCTTGCGACAATAAGCGTATCGCCGTTCTCAGCAGTGCTTATAGCCCGTCCAATGGCATCTCCGCCGCCCGAAACCTGTATCTTCCGCGCTTTCCTGAGCTTGACGACAAAGACCTCGTTGGAATCCACCACCATCTTGAAGTTCTTCTCGATGGATAGCAGCACATCATTGACATCATACCATCCCTTCAGGTAATACCCTGGAGCGGGCAAGGCTTTTAGCGTAATCTCGGCGCCGTCATAATACCAGCCGCCGTTTGGCTCGACTGCCCCATGGATGCCCGGGTCATTGAGGTCCTCCTCTACGATGACGATTATCTCATACCTCGCTACTCCCTCCTCATAATGATAACCCATATCCACCACGCCGCTGTCGCCTATGCCGTCAATGCGTGTGGTGTATTCATCCATTCCCAGATTAGCAGCTTCGTTACTACCTCCATCGACGCAGTTGCTCTCAACCACTTGCCCAGTGGCAAACTGGCTCAGATAGTAACCGGCAATAAAGTTCGGGTCTTCCTCTATATTATGACTGTCTGGCCATCTGTTCGGGTCCCAGCTCCAGTAATTATTCGTATCCGGAGCCACCCAGTCATTTAGCTCGCATCCCTTCTCAATGTAAATCGGCGGCCCGGCAAAACCGGCTATCAACGAGCCAAGATTCACCCTCGGCCTGGTTATCGCAACCTTCGTGTCCGTAACGAGGTCGCCGGTCGAAATCAACAGCGCCTTGACCTCTGCTGGCGTCAGATACCTTCCAATTTTGGCTACCGCAGCAGACTGCAGGTCTGCAACACAACCAGCCGCAAACGGACACGCAGCTGACGTGCCGTTAAAATATGGGAAGTAATCGCCTGGGTCATAGCCCGAAGGTCCCACTATGTCCGTAGTGTACATCGGGTCAGCAGGCGCCAGAATATCCAGAATCTCAGCCGTATTCGAATACCATGTTACCTGGTCGGTTGTATCCCACACGGCCCCAACCGAAATCACCTTCGACATCGCCGAAGGCCACGTTATACCAAAGGTATATCCTTGATTATGTGAAGCAGCTAATATCGTAATACCAGCAGCTACAGCAGTATCAGCAAGGGCGGTGTGAGCAGGAGAGAAGGCATCGGCTTCACCGTGGTCATCGAATGGAATAGCAGGGATGCCCCAACTATTACTCATCACCTTAATCGGATTCTTCGGGTCGTCATTTCGGTGGGTAATGCACCAATCCCATGCAGCCAGGTCGCTGTCGGTAGGCCACAGGCCCTGGTCGGTCATAACTTTAAGAGCATATAGCTTTGCCCCGGGCGCCACGCCTCCAATGTAGTCGCCAACTACACCCAAGCTCCCCGCAGCAATACCCGCGCAGCAGGTCCCGTGCGCCTCATCAACCGGCATTGGGTCCGGGTCATTGTTTGCGGTATCATAACCGCCAATGACCTTGCTGTTCGGGAATCTGCCCCCGCCAAGCATCGGATGTGTATAATCAATGCCTGTGTCAATTATAGCAATTGCGACGCCTTTGCCGTCATACTTCTTACGCGCATCCACCGCGTTCGCCAGAGGGATCGCCTGTCTCAGCGCTGGCTCAACGTATCTGACCGGCTCAATATGCACCACAAGCGGATTACTAAGCAGCTTCTCAAGCCCGGCCCTCGTAACCTCGCCGGCAAACGCTGCAACATTCTGATAACGGTATCGCTGCGTAAACTCACTCGGACTCAGCTTCGATAGAATCAACTCTTGCCTCTGGGCTATCTCATCTCGTAACCGCTGAACTGACTCCGCCGAATCCCAATTTGTCCCGGCCTTTAGCTCCTTTGGCTCAGGCAAGCTGACAATGACCTTTACCTTCTCTTGACCGGCGTCAAACTGACTGTAAATATCCTGTCCATCAACCAGCACAGACCGCATATCCGCAGGCACAGAGGTAATATCAAATGCCTCATTCGAATCCGGCACGACAAACAAATTCGGCTCGTATCTCGGCCCAATGTCACTATACGTCACCCACAGTCCCGATACGGTCGGATACCGCTCGTCGCCGCTCCCTATCGCTACCTGTGAGCCGTTGCTGGCTATATTATTCCAGATAATCGAATCTATAATTTCAACACCGCTGCCGTATGAGCTATAAACACCGCCGCCGTAGGAATCCATCCCACTCGCCGTGTTCTCTGTTATCGTGCAGTTCGAAACCAGCAGCACATTGTGCCAGTTGCACGAAACGCCCGCACCGTCTCTTCCCGCTTCGTTACCCACTACAAGGCAGTTCTCTAACCGCGCCGGGTCAAATAAGCTGCCGGCGCCATAAACACCGCCGCCCGAATATGCCGCGTAATTGTATGCGATTATGCTGTCAGTGATCGTTATAGGCGTTGTGGCAAAATGAATGCCGCCGCCCTCGCCGCCGGGGTCAACCGCCCTGTTGCCCGCAATTATAGCCCTCGTAATAGCCGAGAGTTTACTGTCGGTGGAATATATCCCGGCGCCTTTGAGCGCCGTATTGTCGTAGAAATTGGAGTCGGCAATTACCGTATTTGCATCATCCCAGTATAAACCGCCGCCGACCGTCGCAAAATTGTCGCTGAAGTTGCAGTCGGTAATCTCCACCGACTTGGCGCCAATGTAGCAAATCCCGCCGCCGTAGCTGATATATGGACTCATTCGATACGCCGGCAATGTCCCTGTATTCGGGTCGTTGACGTCAGCCGCGTAATTGCCGCTTATCTCGCATTCTAAGAATGTCGGCACCGTTCCTGTATCACTAAATATTCCCGCTCCATAGCTCGGAATCGCATAGCTAAACCGCGGCATCGCACGAGTTATTCTGCCCATCCCGCCGATTCCGCTCATCCCGCCTTCTACGTTATTACCAATGAATGTGCATTCCTCGAAAGCGATTCTACTATCAACAGCACAATACACGCTGCCGCCGTAAGCGCTGTTCTTCCAGTATTGCCCCAGATACCCGCCGCCAAATCCCGCCAGACCCCAGCTCGGAGCATTGCCATAGTCGCCGCCGTCTCCCGCATCACCGCCAACTGTCGAGCAATTAACAAACCGGCAATTAGAAACCGCCGTAATAGTCCTGTCCGCAAAATAGATTCCACCGCCGTATGCCTGACCTGCTTCTCCTCCAAGTCCGCCGTCGCCGCCAACACCGCTGTCGCCGCCCGCCGGACCCCCATCGCCGGCATCTCCGCCGTTGCCGCCTGTTGCGGAGCAGCTAATAATATTGCAATCCTCAATCATTGGTCGGCTGCTTAAGCCGACATAGATTCCGCCGCCGTATGCCCCGCCAGCGTTGCCTGCTCTTCCGCCGTTTCCACCGACCCCGTTATTGCCGCCGTCTCCGCCGATACCACCGCCGCCGGCATCGGCTCCTATTACCAGGCAGTTAGATAATGTGCAGTGCCTTATAATTGGCGTGCTGTAAGGCCCACAGTAAATCCCGGCTCCATACGCGCTCCCGGCACTGCCGCCGTCACCGCCGTCCTGCCCTACAGTCAACGGCGTCGGATTATTGGGGTCAAGCACAGTCCCCTGTGAAGCTCCGCCATTTCCGCTGCTGGCATTGCCGGCCCTGATGCGGCAGTTGTTAATAACGCAATTGACAATAGTTGGGCCTGCGCCGGCCTCTATCCATATCGCACCCGCAGCCGCATCACTGCCATCGTATCCGTCATCGCCGGGGTCAGGCGGCGCATCCATCGTAGCCACAGACCACACCACGTTCGCAATCGTTATGCCGTTTAGAACGGTGTCCGGCCCGCAGGCGCCATCGAAGTATATCCCTGCATTGACATATCCGGTATAGTCGATAACGGTCGCCGCCACTGCGCATGGGTCGTCAGGATTCGTGCTTGTTATCGTTATCGCCTTACCCAGGATTGACAATGCCTCGCCGCGGTAAACGCCCTTATTGATTACAATCAAATCTCCATCGTTGGAAGCATTGATTGCCTCCTGTATCAACGGATAGTCGCCCGGCACCTTTATCATCTTCGGCTGCTCTATAATCGCAGTTACCGTCCTGTCGGAGCTCATCGTTACTGTGTTGACAAGCTCGCTCGAGAAGTCGTTATCGGTGCCTATCCACTTGACGCGATAACCAGGGTCAACTATCGCCGTCAGTGTTACCACAGTGTATTTGCTGAAAAGCCCTCCGGAGGGCAAGACCCTGCCGTGCGTGCCAACCACGTGCACCGTCAATCGATACTGGCCTGCCATACTCGGATAATGCAGACCCATATCGACCACGCCCTTATCGCTCACCCCGTCCGTCCGCGTGGTATAATCATAGAGCAAGAGGTTTGTTGCAAGGTCGCTTCCCCTATCAACGCACGGACTGTTCGAACTCTGCACCGGGTTCTGACTGAGGTAATAATATGGCTTAACAAACAATGGGTCCTTATCAATATTGCCGTTTAACCAGTCGAGCGTCCGATTCGGCTCAACATAAACATCATTCCGCCCGCCCTGGACATCGCAATAAGAAACCGCAAGCGTCGCAGGCCTGTCCATATACCATGGGTCGCTGTTGCTGCCGAGTGAAATCTGATTGCCAAAAGTGGCCGTGTTGTCCCAAAGAATACTATCAATAAGTGTCGTGTCGCTCTCGTATGAGCACGACAGCCCGCCGCCTCTTCCGTGTGTCTGACTCTGCGGGTCGAATGCCGTGTTCTCAACAATCGTGCTGTTCGAAATGGTTGGCCTTATAAACCAGTAAGATACAACACCACCTCCGTCCAGAACAGCCGAGTTACCCCTCACCAAACAGTTCCTCAGCACCGGCGTGCAGGGGTCGCCGCCGAAGTATATGCCGCCGCCTGAGCCGGACGCCGTATTCTCGCTGACAAAGCAGTTCTCAATCTTGGCCCCGGACGACCAGCAGAACATCCCGCCGCCGCCGCCGTAGAATGTCCCATAGTTAAGATAATCGTAGTAGCCGCCATATCCCATATAGGTAAGAGGCATCAGGCGACCCCCTGCCTTATTGCCCCTGACGGTGCATCCGACAATCCGCGGCGCTCCGCCGCTCCAATACATCCCGGCGCCGTGGTCCGCCTTGTTCTCATTCATAACCGATTCTATAATTGCCGCATCCGTGTCCTGCCCATACCAGTATATTCCGCCTCCGTATCCCGCCTCGTTCTTCACAAACTGGCTACTTTTGACTGACAGCTTGCATATCTCGCCTATCCCGCCGCCAAAGAAAACTCCGCCGCCGGACCCAACGGTCGAGACATTGCCTGCAAATATGCTCGCCGCAACATCCAGCGAAGATTCAGATCCGCAGTATAATCCCGCACCATCTGACGAAGACTGGTTGTTCGTGTAATTGCAATCATTCACCTCTACATCGCCGGCACTCAAAAAGTACTGACCGCCGCCTATCGCACTGGAGTTCCCGCTAATGTTGCACCGCAGAAGCTTTGCTGTGCCGTTCGATTCGTAGTGCTCCCCGCCGCCGCTATATATCGTCGTGTTGTAGCTTATCGTGCAATTGGTAAATAAAGCCGCGCAGTTGACGTCATAGTAATCAGCGCCGCCATAGCCCGAAGTGCCGCTCATTATCGTGCCGCCATCAAAACCATCCGGCCCGTCTATGCCGTTATTTCCACCGGTGCCGCCTACACCATTGTCGCCGGCAGGGTCGCCCATACCGCCGTTGCCGCCGCGTCCGCCGTTGCCGAAATCATTTCCACCATTGCCGCCATTGCCGGCATCACCGGCAGCACGAGCGTATGTCAGTGCCTCCGTAACCGTGTAGTTATAACTGATGATGCTGTTTGAAATATCAACCTGGCAATTCTCACCATAGTATATGGCGCCGGCCCATGACCTGCTGCCGTTCATTCCCATATTGCCGCCGCTACCGCCCCTTCCGCCGTCGCCGCCAACTCCGTCCACCCCTGGAGGACCTTCCACTCCGTTCGGGTCGCCGCCATCGCCGCCATCGCCGCCTGCGCCGCTGTCGCCGCCGTTGGCGCCGTTGGCGCCATTGCCGGCATAACTGCCCATCCCGGGCCTTGTGTGACATCTGAAAATTTTAAGATACCGTATCGTCGGTTGGCAATTCGGACCAAAATAAATCGCACCTCCAACCGCCTCTCCGCCATCACCGCCATCGCCGCCCCTGCCGCCGTCACCGCCGTCACCGCCATTCCCGCCATTGCCACCCGCGCCGCCATCGCCGCCCCGCCCTTCTGAACCGCCGTTTAATCCATCGCTGCCGTTCTGACCCTGCTGACCATCCTGACCATCCTGGCCATCCTGGCCATCCTGGCCATCCTGACCGTTGCCGCCATAGCCGCCATCGCCGCCGATAGCATTGCAGTCAATAATGGTAACATTCAAAATCAAAGGACTGCTGTTGCCGTCAAAGTATATCGTCCCGCCGTAAACGCTCCCGCCGTCGCCACCGTAAAATCCGGGCATTCCATCAACAGTTATACCATCTTGTCCCGGCTGACCCGGTGTTCCAGGCAGACCATCGTTCCCATCCACAGGCGCATTCGGGTCATTCGGGTCCGGGTCAGGCAAATTCGGGTCGGGTAACTGGTCGTTCGGGTCAAGCGGGTCAGGCACATCAGGCGGGTCATCAGGTGGGTCAAACTCATAGCCCGCATCCTGCCCTTTCATCCCACGAGCTGCAACATTCCTGATTACCAGATTCGATAATGTAGGCCCGCTTCCATCCAAACACGATATCGCCCCTCCATAAATATCCGGAGCATCTATGCCAACACCCTCTTCATCGTCATTGTCCCACGGGTCAATCGGACCAGGGTCGCCTAAACCCAAAAGTGTAAATCCATCTATGACTGCATCCCGCCCCTGCCCATTTACAACCGAAAAAGCCGGCGTCCCCGTATATACCCTGATTATAGTAGCTGCAACACAACACGGGTCGTCCGGATGCTCGCTGGCAACAGTAACAGCCCTGTCTATGACGCTGCTTCCTGTATAAACGCCGGGCGAAACAATTACCTTATCTCCGTGCCTATAAGCCGCGTCAATCGCCATTTGAATGCTGCCGTATTGCCCGGGCACATGCAAGCTCCTCGGCTGCCTGAACGATACGGTAACATCCTTATCCGAATCTATTGTTACTGTATTCCCTTTTGACCACAAGCCATCATCATCGGTGCCGCTCCACTCATCCACTATGTATCCTGAATCCGGCTTCGCAGTAAGATTGACCACCGTCCCTTCAAGATACGGCTGCCCTCTTCTATGATATGGCTCTATCGTCCCGTGCCCGCCAAGAACACTGGTCCGCAGTATAAAGAATGGAATCTGCTCGAACTCTACCGTAACGTTAGCGTCCGCAATTATCGTAACGGTGCTATTTGGCTCTACCGAGTTGTCATCATCGGTTCCCGCCCACACCTTGACCCGGTAGTTCGGGTCAGGATGTGCCATAAGCTCCACAACAGCATATTGTGGATATGTCCCGCTGTTGGGGTCCACATACCCCCACGCCTCATTCGGGTCAACGGGCGCGCCGTTGGCATCCACTACCGTAACCTTCAGCTTGAAAAACTTGGCCGCCACAGGAACGTAGTGAGCGCCAATATCAATCATCGCAATATCCTTGACGCCGTCCGTCCTTGTAGTCAGCGTCCGCAGCTGCGCTCTCTGCAGAGGAGGCGTATTGGGGTCGCCGGCATCCACACACGGGCTGTTCTTGCGCTGCATCGCCGCCTTCTGGCTAAGATAGTATTTGCCAAGAGGTCCTGTCACAAACAATGGGCCTAAAGAGATATTCCCTACGCCCTTGTCGCCGTCCTCAATGCAAGAATATGTAGCAAGACATCCGTCTAAGTCCTCGCCGTTGCCCCACAGAATGCAGTTTGTAATCTTCGGATGAGAATCGTGATACGCAAAAATACCGCTGGTTTTCGGAATATTCGGGTCGTCAACAACTATAGTACAGTTCAAAATTGTTGGCGACGAATACTCCACGTCAATCCCGCCGCTTCCGTAAAGCGCCGAGTTATTCACAATAATACAACTAAATATAACAGGATTGGCATAGTAGCACGCTATTCCACCGCCCACATTATCCGCAAAGTTATCACCTATGTAACAATCCGTAATCGATGGATTCCCGTGCTCGCAGTTTATACCGCCTCCTATACCGGCACTTGTTGAAGTCTCATTATTAACAATGGTACATGCTCTTATCGTCGGCGATGAATTGAAGCAATCGATTCCGCCGCCAAAATACTTCGCAAAGTTGTCGGTAATGATGCAGCTGATAATCGTCGGCGATGCACCATTGCAGCTGATGCCTCCGCCATAATCGGCATTGCCCCAGCTAATCGTAAAGCCCGAAAGTTTACTCCCAGCCCCTTCGCCGCTCGCAAATGTAACCACCGGATCCTCGCCTAAGATTCCCAGGATGATGGTGTTCTGCGGACTAATGTTAGGGTCGCTCGGCTTCTTTATATCGCCGCTGCGAAGCGTTACCGCCTTGCCCTTGAAGTCAATCGTCTCTATAAATAAGCTGTTCGCCTCCGCAATCAGCGTATCGCCGTTGTTCGCATCGTCAATGGCTGCCTGTATGGTGCTATAGAGTTTGCCTGTGTCATTGGGGTCATACCGTGTATTCAGAACCTTCCCCAGCTTGCCGGTCGGAATCAGTGTTAATGAGTTGTAAAGATTAAGACGTCCGCCCGATAGGCACAGCCCACCCAACCTCGGGTCTGCTCCCTTCAAAAGAAGCGCCTTTATAATCCTGTATGGCATCGCCGGATATTGAGACCACAAAACGGCGCTCGCACCGCTGACAAACGGAGCTGACACAGATGTCCCGCTCATACTCTCATAATCAGTGGATAGCCCGAACATATTCATATCCGGCGTCTCGTATGTCGGGAACGTGCTCAATACCAGCACACCCGGCGCACCAATGTCCACCGAAGTCGCCCCATAGTTGGACATCATCGGCCGCCTGTCGCGGTCGTTCGTAGCCATCACCGATATGATATTGTCCAGCGCATAGCTGGCCGGATATATAGGAGTTTCGTCGTTATCGTTTCCTCCGTCTCCCGCCGCCGCCACAAACAACACTCCCGCATCCCTGGCTTGCGAAATCGCCTCCCTCAGTGCCTCGCTATACTCTCCACCTCCCCACGAAGCATTTATGACCTTGGCTCCTATCGCAACAGCATACCCAATCGCCTCAATCGCCGAGGCCAAATCCACGCCGTTGGTATCGCCCACCTTCAACGCCATTATACTGACGTCCCAGCTAACTCCCGCCACGCCGGTAGCATTATTAGTGCTCGCTCCTATAACGCCGGCACAGTATGTGCCGTGATACAAATCATCAAGTGGGTCGTTGTCGTCATTTAGAAAATCGTAGCCGTAAACATCATCCACATACCCGCTGCCGTCATCGTCAAAACCCGGTATGCCCCCTGCCTCACCGGCGTTAATCCAGATATTATCAACAAGGTCGGGATGATTATAGTCCACCCCCGAATCTATCAAAGCCACAATCACATCAACGCTGCCCGTCTGAATATCCCATGCCTCGGGTGCGTCAATGTCCGCATCTTCAGTCCCACCAGTCTGTCCCGTATTATCCAGCCCCCACTGCTCGACGAAATTCGGGTCATCAGGAACAACAAGAAACCTGTATTTATAGTCCGGCTCCGCATATAAAATGCTATCTGACTGATTGAACTGTCCTAATGCCTCCGCAACCCTCATCCCCTCCGGCAGCCGAACCACCGCCAGCCCGCTAACGCCTAAGGTGTCCCTCTCCACAGTAGCGCCGCCGACAATATTATCAGCAATCCCGCTCCTTATCGCCCGCTTCGTCAGCGGACCATACTGTGTCACGGGCATCTTGCCCGTGGTTATCGCCTGCACCTGCCAGGCAGTGTCATTGAAACGAATAATCAGCTTACCCGGCGAATAAAGACCTCCCCCATCTTCCGATAGACCGGAATATACAAATGTCGAAAAATCCGCCGCCATCGCCTGGCTTATCGCGGATATCAATACTAATATGCTGACCAGTGCCTGTCGTCTCATCCTAAGAGCTTTTATAGACTATCGTTCTATATTCCCCAGACTATTTCTATTCCAGATTAGTGAAATCGGCCAAAATGCTGTGTTAGCTTTTGAAAAAAGCGACTCCTATCGCAAAAAACCACTCTGTGGCACGGCCATCTTGGCCGTGTCTTCTGCCAGAATCCTATGAACCACTCTCCATTGCTGCGATTGCTTCGGCCTCGCGCTCCTCCTGCAGAATAATGGTCGGCTTGACTAATATCAACAATATCTTTTCATCCTTAATCTTGCTGCGGTTGCCAAATAACCTTCCAAGGACAGGTATCTTGCTTAACACCGGCACCCCTACCTCTTTTTCAACCTCTGCCGTTATCTTCTGCCCGCCTAATAGCAGCGTCCCACCATCAGGCACGCTAACTCGCGTCATAACCTGTGACGTTTCTGTCTCAGGAACCGTTACCGTGTATTGCGCAACATCGCCATTAGCGTTGACCGCCTCAACATTATGCGTTTTCATCCTCAGTAAATCCTGAAGCTCGGTTATGATACTCAATAGAACGTTCTTCTTATCCGGCGTAATAATCGGCGTAATATTCAGAGTGCTGCCTATTTGTATTCGCTGTATATTCTGCATGATACTCGATGTCTGATAACCACCACCGGAATAGGCGCCGGCAGAAGTACCGGTAGTAACATCCGGCGGCAATGCGTATGAAACATCGTTCAAAACCCAGAACGACGCCGTCTCACCGCTTAACACCGTAACCTTCGGTGCAGTCAGCGATTTCGCATCTGTATGCGCCTGTGTCGCACGAATTAGGAACGCAACCTGCAAATCATCCAATATCGAACCATAACCTCCGGTAATGTTCGCAGCAGGGCTAATCCCGCCCAAACTCCCCGGCACTTTAGTCGAAATATCTGGCTGGGAGGCAAGAGAAGAACCCTGTGTAAAACTAAGCTGACCCCACTTGCCGCCAATATTATATGTCCAATCTATATTAAGACCAACGTCTTCAAGGAAATTCTCGCTCACCACTAAGTATCTTGCCTCTATCGCAACCTGATACCCAAGCGCCCTGCGCATCTCCGCCAATAGTTTCTCAATCTTCTTATGAACATCCCGCGTCTGCAGCACAGCCAGCTTTTTCGGCCGCTCACGTGGATAAGGCATTATCGTCCCCTGCCCTGTAGTGCTTATATCATACCAGGTATCCGGGTCAACGGCCTCCTGAACAAGTGTAACTAAATCTTGGGCTCGATAAGGAGCGCCCATATCCATTCCGCCGCCGCCGCCATACATCCCACCGCCGCCGCCATACATCCCACCGCCGCCTCCGTACATCCCGCCGCCACCGCCATACATCCCACCGCCGCCACCGTACATCCCACCGCCGCCGCCGTACATCCCGCCGCCGCCGCCGTAGCCACCACCACCGTAGCCCCCACCGCCATAGCCGCCACCGCCATAACCACCGCCACCGTAGCCGCCACCACCGTAACCGCCGCCGCCACCGCCACCACCACCATAGCCGCCACCGCCATAGCCGCCACCGCCATAGCCGCCACCGCCATAGCCCCCACCACCGTA
>CAZKOQ010000028.1:0-17309 GCA_964554425.1 uncultured Pirellulales bacterium
CCGAAACAATCTCGAAATCCAAATGACACAAATTCAAAACAAATTGAACATTAACGAACAACTGGATTTGACTTGGGCCGGCGGGACCTAAGACCTTGCCCTACGGGGCGGTTAATCGTTTGCATGCTTGCAAACAGACGGGAATTTTAACATATTTTCAAAGAAAAGTCAACAAAAATGTTAGCCACAAAGGCACCAAGACACAAAGAGATTTTTTGCCACAGAGAACACAGAGCGTATAGAGGTAATCAGGTAAACAGGTTAGCAGGAGGTAGGGCATCAGGTAAACAGGAAATCAGGAGAATTTGTAGCGGGACAACCATTCGTAATCTTCGTCATCAACCTTTGCGAATTGGCCGTTGCTTAGCGGTATCTCTTTCATTATTCTGTCTTACCTCCGCTAATAAGGTAGCTGTCCATAGTTTCAGGTATCCAGCGACTCTTCCCACTCGGCACCCATCACCCAAGCAAGTGCTGATAACTTGCCGCTCAGTAGACCCCACTCGAAGTCATCCCAGCCGAGATTTTTCTTGCCGTACTTCCGCTCAATCCGTCGGGCTGCTCTCTTGGCTTGCTCCAAGATGGGCTTCTGCTCCTCGGTCAAAGGCTCTTCACCGGTCTTGATCCTGTAGAGCCAGTTTTGGTGGCGGTTCCACCATACCTTGTCCCAGAATTCGTTTTGGGCTGCGAGGATGGCTTTGTCGTTGCGCCGAAGCAGTATTGGCCACACTTCGCCCGGATGATCGTCGTCGGGTATCCATTCCACCTTGTCTCCTTCCTTGGTGTAGCCGATTTTGAAGCCGTTCGGCCCTACCTCTCCTGGTTGCACCGGGTCTTTGGTGCCAACACTCGAACGCGGCCTCAGACCAAGAACTTCGTCGCGGTATCTCTGGTATTCCTCTGGCGTGATCTTGTGCTGCCGCTGGATGCGAATCAGTTCGGTGATCTTGAATGCTTGGTCCAGTTTCCCACGGCGGTTCGGTGGCCTGCTCGCTTTAAGTTCCCGAACTTGCCGAATCAAATCGCGGAGAAGCGTCTGCCGCAGTTCATCTACCCCGCTGAAGCCGCCTGTTAGCGCCTTCTTGTAAGTGGCGTTCTTGAAGGTTTTCAGCTTCTTGTGCTGCTTCAGGTCGATCTTGTTCGGGTCGATAGGGCGGCTGGAGAAGTACAGCAACGCTGGCTTACCGGCAGACACGAACTGGTTGATCTCCTTCACGGTGCCCGACTCAGCGACCCCGGTGCTGGTGCCGATCTTGGTCCAAAACATCCCCACTAAGATGTCGCACCCGCGGACGAGTTGGTCGTTGATTGCTTTCTGTGGTCTTACGCCCGACTGCGGCGTAGCATGTGTTTCCCACTTGACTGGCAGCAAAACTACCGATTCGGCGACAGAGTGCTGGGCGTTCCAATCGTTGACAGCTTCTGTTGCGGCTTGACGCTCTTCCGCTAGGTCGGAGGGTGAGGCGATCAGTACCTTGTAAACATTTGCGCTGTAAGACATCGTATTCTCCTATCCGAACAGGCCAGCTCATGAGCAACGCGTTAGCAGCGTCCCTCGCTGCCTGATGTTAGATATTAGTAAGTGTTTTTATTAATAATGTTTCTTGACGAGTCTATTAAATTGTCGTAATGCAGGATCAGAACATCTTTTTGTCTCCTGGTCCTGTATGTTTTCTCGTTGAAGTCTGGCCTTCTGCCAGCAATAACCAAATAGTGTATTCGGGATTTATCCAAGGTGTAAAATTCCTCAGGAAGGATTTCGCCCGGCTTTTTGTACTTATCAAATGTCTCCTTTAATGAAGGGTAGTATGATTCTATCCATTTATCCCATTCTTCAATTTGCTCAAGACCCTTTCTGAATACAGATCCCAAGCTTCCTTTAGACATTGTAATGCTGCCATAAGGGGCTTCGAGTTCAACTAGGACCATCTGATATCCACCAGAACCTCTCCCGACGATGAGATAATCTACTTGATGTGAGTTACCCAACTGAAACTCAGGGAAAAGAAAAGCATCATGATGGCCAAATTCGAAATATCTATATTTCAACAGTGAGCCAATGATGAAGAATGCTTGATTTTCTTTCACAAAATCGATTATGTCACGCTCCTTTGTTTCTCTTAAGTCAAGGAGCCTGACAAAACCTTCTAGTAAACTGGTAAGCCTGTCGGTTTCTTGAAGTTCTAGGATATCAAGGTAGTTATTTGGAAAAAGGCTAATATAATGTCTTGCCGCCTTTGGGTACTCATGAAATAGGTTTTTACGGGCTTCGATATCACCACTTTTCCAGACAATCTCCTTCTTCTTAATGGCTTCCCACTCTTCTTGTTCGGCTGGTGTGAGAGTGCAGAAATCTCTTTGATATAGTTTCATGGGCAGATATTCTAAACTATGAATTGTATTTCGTTATATGATAATAATTCACACACATACAAATAATCCTGATTACGTCTTGTAAATCGGACGACGGCGGATATAGGTCAAAGGTGAAAAGTCCGCAGCTTCGCGTATTATAGCAGAGATTGTCTGGAAAAGCAAAAAAAGTGAATAAGAAAGGAGATTTCAAATGACCGGTGAAATGAATTTTCTGACGGACGAAATACTGAGGCGAGCGGTTGAGAGATGCGAGGATGAGTTTGATACTCACGACTTACTTGCCACTCTTATGCAGGAATGGCCAAATGATTATGCTCACGAACTTGATGCTTGCGCTGATAGTGGAGATTGTTTTATGAACCTGCATTCTCGAATTGGTAGAAAGCTGGCTGGTGAAGAGTTCCATGATTGCCTAAGGCAGACACACAGGAAAAGACGCTCAATGAACTGTCGGTGTCAGGAAAACGATTGTGAAATTTGGAATCGAGTGAGGACATAGGTTTTGGATTCCCGCCTGCGCGGGAATGACAAAGGGGCCACAGAGGGCACAGAGCTGTAAAGAGCGGCTATTTCTGTCAGTCGAACCATTCATCTTTGGGGTCGAAGGCGGGGATACAGACGTTGACGATTCGCATCCTGCCAATGGCGCGATGTCGGCAGCCGGGCTTAATGGAAATGCCGGTCAAGGTCTTCACAGGCACGCGCCTGCCGTCAAGCTCCATAAAGCCGCTGCCTTCGAGGATAAAATAAATCTCGGTAAGCTTTTTGTGGTAATGCGCGCGGGCATCCTCCTCAATATCAACTATGTGCATCGTCGCCACGGGATTATCGGGGCCGGCAAAGGCCCGCCGGGAAAAGCCGCACGGGCATCTTATAGCATCCATTTCTCCAAAATCCGCAATCATATAGTTCGCCATTTGCATACTCCTAAATAAGTGCTTCCCCCTTGGGATTGGTCAGTCATCCCTCCAAATTTTCAATTCTTGAGGATGTGCTTTGCCATTTTTGTCTTGTGGCCGAGAAGTTCTGTGAAATGATAGATTAAAACCTTCTCCACCTCGTTCAATGTTTTGTCCTGTGCTCCGGCAAGGAGTTTCAAATTTGCCAAGCAGGCAGCGGCATTTTTAGATAGCGCCATTTTGTCCGGAAAATTTGCCTCGCAGTCCCTGCAAATAAGGCCGTTAGCGGCGCTGCTAAAATAAAACTCGCTGCTCGTCGCTCGCTGCTCGTATCTCGTTTTACAATTTACGCAGCTATCCAATACCGGCATAAGGCCCACTTCTCTAAGCAGGGATAATTGAAATAATATCAGCAATGCCAGTATCTTTCGATGCTCGATGCTTGATGCTTGATGCTCGTTAATATGTTGTAAAAACTGAAGAAAATTATCAAAAAGCTGGGAGTGAGGGTCGTAATCTTTGGTCATATTATTTAATAGTTCCGCAGCAAAAAGGCAGCAGTTTAAGGTAAAGAGATTATTTCGCAGACCCCAAAGAGTCGGCTCTTGCTCAAATTCAGTCAGGGTTGCGAGCTTTTCTCTGTCCGTGCCGGAGAAGACAGCTCTTCCGCTCGAAAATATCTCGATTGGCCCGTCGGAAGCCGATTTGGGACGTTTGGAGCCCTTGGCTATGGCGTTTATTTTACCCGTCACTCTTGTGAAAAATGTTACTATCTGAGAAGTCTCGGAGTAGTCGATGGCCCGTATGCAAATAGCGATATCTTTGGTCAGCATAGTCAATGTGCAGAATTTGAAATTTCAAATTTGATATTATCGAGCGCCCTTATTATACACGAAACCGTAACCAAGCTGCCGGAGAATCCGGTCTTCGGCGTCGTGCATCTTTTTTGCCGACCCTATTGTAGAATCATCGAAGCCGAGATTATGCAATAAGCCGTGCGTTATATAGAGCGCAAGCTCCGCCTCACCCATAAGGCCTCGCAGCTTCGCTTCCTTGATTGCCTTTTCCCCGTTGACTATAATCTCGAACAGCTTAAGCGAGCGTGGCCGGCCATCGGACAAATCGAAGCTCAAGCAGTCCGAGGTGCCTTTGCGCCCGGAAAACTGCTTGTTTAGTTTCCTAAATTGTGCATCGGCGACTATTGCGATACTGACCGTTACTTTTGAAAGGCCAAAATGCAGGCAAACTGTTTTGACCAGCTTTTTAAGTCTTTGTAGTGAAACGTCTATGCCCTTGAAATCTCTGCTGATTTGGACAATTATGCCTTGATGTTTTCCGCCGGAAATCATACGGTAGATTATTCGCTAAACTTACACTGAAGAAGATTGCTGCTTGTCGGGCAAATCCGGTGATTTCGGGTATGCGATTCGTCCGTGATAGTGAGCGGCAAGAGATTTTGATAAGCTCGCTTCTATCTGGCTTAATTCCCGCAATGTCAGGTCGCACTCATCGAATTGGCTATCCTGCAGACGCTTCATAGCCATATTATGCACCACCGCCTCTATTTTCATTGGTGTTATCTCAGGCAAGCTCCTGACGGCCCCTTCTACAGTGTCGGCCAGCATTACAATCGCCGCCTCTTTCGTCTGCGGCTTCGGCCCGGGGTATCGAAACTCGCTCTCTAAAGGTTCGCCGTTGGCCTTCAATTTCCTTGCTCGGTCGTAAAAATGCGCAACTAATGTCGTGCCGTGGTGTGTATCAATAAACTGCCACAATACCCGGGGCAAACGATATTCTTTAGCCAGCTCAATTCCATCTTTAACGTGGCTGACAATAATCAGTTGGCTCATCGCGGGCGAAAGCTCCTTATGCTGACTGCTCAGTCCCATCTCATTTTCGACAAAATATCTCGCCTTATTTATCTTGCCAATATCGTGGTAGTAAGCGCCGACCCTGCACAGAAGCCCGTTGCGCCCTATTGTATCGGCAGCGGCCTCGGCAATCGAGCCAATCAGCAAGCTGTGGCTAAACGTCCCCGGCGCCTCCATAGCGAGCCGTTTCAACAGGTCCTGGTCGGCACGGCTGTAATCCAGCAGGGTCATACTCGTTGCTATCCCAAATATTTTTTCGATGAGCGGCAACAATCCCTGTATGACTAAACCCACTATAAAAGTGGCCGCCGAATGATAGCCGGCATTGATGAAAATGTGTCTTAGTTGCGACTTTTCTGCGGCTCGACTGAGCTCGCTGTAATCCAAAAGGCCCAAGACCAACGCCATTATGAATACCGCTGCCGCCGCCAGCGCGCTGACCTCCAACAGCTTCATCCTCGTTCTGATTTCGCTCAAAAAAAGACAGCAGGGTATAGAGCCGGCGGCCATCGTTAAAAGCAGACCGATACTTCTTAGTTGATACGCCTCACCCGGTTCAATTCCATTTGCAATCGGCCCTACGGCCAAACAGGCCAGCAGACAATAGAGCATACTCATTCCCATCGCAAAACGCTGCTCATAAGTAATTGCCAAAAAGATGGCCGATGCGACGGCAGTCGCCGTCGCGCCATAAGTATAATCGGACAACAGTGTCGCAATTTTGGCCGCAGCCAGCAGAGAAATGAACAATCCGACAAGCCCCAGCGCCCTTCCGTGGTTCCTTATTATTCGCTTTTGGTATCGTTGAATGTAGGTGGCCGCAGCAAGGCAAACCAACATAACTATCACACTTATCAGCACAAAATCAAAGTAGCGGACCTGCTGAACCATCTCAAAAGACAGTATAAGCACGCAAAGGACAACGAAAAGCAGCCACAACAAAATTGAGATAATAACATCTGTGCTGGCTAACTCTCCTATTTGCGAAAAGCGCTCGCCGGATATGTCCTTGTCCACAGGGCTTCGCCCCTGCCTTATTTTTTTCAAAAACCCCATTTTCCTTCCCGATTATTTCTTGGCGGTCCAGGCCGCCTTCTTCTTGTAGGCCTGCACGATATTTTGAACTAAGCGATGCCGCACGATGTCTCCCTGTGTCAATTGCACGCAGCCAATTCCTTTTATTCGCCGCAATATCTCAATCGCCTCGACCATTCCGCTTTTCCGCCCCACATCAAGGTCAACTTGTGTTATGTCGCCGTTTATTATCATTTTTGACCCGCGCCCCAGCCGGGTTAAAACCATCAGCATCTGCATCGGAGATGTATTTTGCGCCTCGTCACAAATAACAACAGAGTCATTCAGCGTGCGACCCCGCATAAAGGCAAGCGGAATAATCTCGATAATATCCATCTCCATAAATTTTTTCATTTGCACAAAATCCATCATATCCTCGAGCGCATCGAACAGCGGGCGAAGGTAGGGATTTACCTTTGCCTGCAAATCACCGGGCAAAAAGCCGAGCTTCTCGCCTGCTTCCACAGCCGGACGGACAAGGATGACCCTCCGGATTTGTTTTCTCCTTAGTATCGAGACCGCAACTGCGACTGCAAGGTATGTCTTGCCTGTGCCCGCCGGCCCTATGCAGAATGTAAGGTCATTAGCGAGCATCGTTTTAACGTATCTCTGCTGCCCTTTCGTGGATGGCTCAATGACTTTCTTATACGATTGAAGGATAAGACCTGGGCCGTTCTCGGCAGTTTCCGCCAAATTATTATGTGCAACAAAGTCGTTCACATCTGCGGCGGTAAGCATACGGTGTTTGAGCAGGTGTTTCTGCATCTTCTCGATAACCTCGGCTGCCCTATTTACGCCCTCCTGTTTGCCGGAGATTATCAAATTGGAATGGCGAGCAGTAATATGCACGCCCAACGACTGGCGCAGAAGTCGAAGATGGCTGTCGGCAGGCCCAAACAGCTCAAGCTGCTTATGCGGTATGTCTAATTGTATCGTAAATTCCATATTCGTCACAGCGTGGCACGGGCTTCCAGCCCGTGAAGACTCACTCGATTCTCGTTTCGAGTATCCGGCATCGAGTATCGAGTATCAACAACTGCACATAAAGAACAGGTATGCAAACGGCGCCGCCACTAAAAGAGAATCAACAATGTCCAATACTCCGCCAAAGCCCGGCACCCTATTTGCCGAGTCCTTCTGCTCGGCATCGCGCTTTAGCATAGACTCGACCAGGTCGCCAATCTGGCCGACAAAGGCAAAACAAACGCCGAAAATTATTGCCAGCCACCACACCATTATATCACAACCGACAGCAAACGCAGCAGCTACTATCACAGCCGCCCCCACTGCGCCACCCATTCCCTCCCAGGTCTTCATCGGGCTGACCTTAGGCGAAAACTTGTGTCTTCCAAACGCAGTCCCAATTGCATAAGCTCCTATGTCCGCAGACTTTATGACAAATACATACATAAGAGCAGGCCACAGCCCAAATTCTATCCGTATGCCAAGAGCGAAACTGCTTAATACCCCCAGGTAGCAAATCGAAAAGCAATTCGCCCCACAGTTGGCTACCACCTTTGAGACTCCGCAATATATGTATTGGTTCAGAAGCACCGCCAATAATATGAAGGTAAAAAGTAAGAGATGATATCCGGCCAGACGTCGTAACGGGTCAATAATTTGCGGCCAATACCAGCTGGTCCCCAGCAAAATCGAGCCGACAATCGAAACAGGGACGAAAATCCTCAGCTCTTTTGCGGCGGCGAGTTTCGACATCTCAAGCTGGGCAGGAACTGCTAATAGGGCAATAATGATGCAAAATAGCGTCCCCTGAACTGTTTTGTTATCAGCGACGGAGGCGGTCAAAGAGCCATCTAACCAGCCGTCTAAAATCATAAGGCCGGCAAAACACACCGTCATCAATGTTCCAAAAAACACCCTGCGTCCGACCATAATTATGTAAATCCGTATAAGAGTAGTTGCGTTGATGGGTAGATGTTTGGATGGGCGGTTGTGTTAATCATTTACTCATTAGCTCTGAACAGTTCCAAATCGCCGGTCTCGACTCGCGTAGGCACGTATCGCCTTCTCCAAAGATGCCTTATTGAAATCAGGCCACAATGTTTTTGTAACGTAGAACTCGCTGTATGAGATTTGCCACAGCAAAAAGTTGCTTATTCTCATCTCATTTGCCGTGCGAATCAAAAGGTCCGGCTCAAAAAGCCCGCCGGTGTAGAGGTGTTTACTTATCCACTCTTCGTTAATGTCACTGAGTCCAAGCGTCCCCTCCTTATATTCCTGGGCAATTCTTCTTGTCGCATCCACGATTTCTGCCCTGCCGCTGTAATTCAGTGCCAGCGCCAGCACCATACCCGTATTACCCGTCGTCAACTTTATGGTCTCCTCCATCTCTTTCCGCAGCTCCGGCGGCAGCCCGGCATCGCCGGAGCTCAGCGATGAGGTGCCCTGCCGGCCAAGATGAATCAGCCTCACATTATTTTTCGTCAATGTCGGACGAATCTCAACAAGGTATCGAGTATATAGCTCCATCAAAGCATCAACCTCTTCTTTTGGCCTTTTCCAGTTTTCCATACTGAATGAATACAGCGTAAGAGACTTGATGCCGAAGTCCACACAATATTGTGCTATCTTTTCGACCGTTCTTCCACCCTGGTGATGCCCTTCGACCCGCGACAAAGACCTCTGCTGCGCCCACCTCCCATTGCCATCCATAATTATGGCGATATGACGTGGTATCTGCTCAACCATTAGTCCCAGACGCTCGGCAGTTTTCTGTAGTTTTTCTTCAAAGTCCATTAAATACCAAAGACCTAATAACGAGCAGATAAGTCACTACAGCAAATGAGAGGATGAGTTGACGCATTTACGCATATACGCATCCACTCAACTATCTAAATATTGTCTGGCTTCGTTTTGGACCTACGCCGATGATTGTGATAGGCCTCTTGACCAGCTCCTCGATTCGGCAGACGTAGTCTTGTGCATTCAACGGCAAATCGTGAAAATCTTTTGCATCAGGATTAACGCCGTCCCACCCGGGCAGTGTCTCGTAAACGCACTCAACGCCTGATAGCTTGGTTGCATCCGCAGGAAAAAATGTCTTCTCTTTCCCGTCGATTTTATACACCTTGCAAATCTTCACTTCCTTTAGGCCGGCCAAAGTGTCAAGATGCATCAACGCTATCGAATCTATCGCCCCGATGGTTGCAGAATATGACACCCCTACCGCGTCGAACCAGCCGCATCGCCGCGGCCGGCCCGTCGTGGTCCCGTATTCGTGTCCTCTATCGCGGATGTATTGGCCGATTTCGTTATCCTGCTCGGTGGGAAACGGCCCCGCCCCCACCCTTGTCGTGTAGGCCTTAACTACTCCGACAAACTTGTTGACCATTTTGGCAGGCACCCCACAACCGGCTGCCATACCCAAAGAGCTTGAGTTCGAGCTTGTAACAAATGGGAACGTCCCATGGTCAATATCTAATAGCGACCCCTGGGCACCCTCAAATATAACGGATTTGCCTGCCCCCATTGACCTGTGCAGAAATTCCGTTGTATCGGTTACAAAGGACAGCAGTTTGTCGGCGTAAAACTTGCATTTTTCAAAGATTTCATCGGCGCTAATTGGAGCAGCATTATAAACCGCTGCAAAAATTTTGTTTTTGTATTCGATAATGGTTCGCAGCTTGGCCTTGAGTGCCTCCAGGTCCCTCAAATCGGCCATACGGACGGCGTGACTCCTGCCCACCTTGTCGGCGTAGCACGGCCCGATGCCCCTGATGGTTGTGCCAAGCTTGTTTTTCCCGAGGGACTCTTCGCTCAGCCCGTCTTCTCTCTTATGGTAATCCAGAACAACGTGTGCGCTTTCGCTTATATACAGCCGCCCATCCAGCGTAATATTCTTCTCGGCCAGCGTCTCAATTTCTTTTATCAAAACCTCCGGGTCAACCACCACGGCATTTCCGATTACACAGACCGTGTTAGGCCGAACCGACCCGCTGGGCAGCAAATGCAGAGCAAATTTGCTGTCGCCGACTGCAACTGTATGACCAGCGTTCGCGCCGCCGTTGTAGCGAACAACTATGTCGCAATGTTCGGCAAGGATGTCAACGACCTTGCCTTTCCCCTCGTCACCCCATTGTAATCCTACTACACAATAATTCATTTTTGCCTCAACAATTTGCCACGAAGGCACGAAGTCACAAAGAAATTTTGAATATAATCGAATTTTGGTGTCTTTGTGCCTTGGTGGCACATTTTTAACTTCACGTCATCTTTGCCACCAGATGCTCCAGAATTGCCGCCAGGTTATCATAGTCCCTGTCACTTATTTTCCGGCTGATTTCATTATCCCCTGAGTCCTTATATGTGAGGATAAAGTAACCCTTTGAGCTAAAGTGGGTCTTGTCTATTTTTTCTATTGAATCGTAAGGAATCCTCTCTTTGTCGCTAATGAAAAGCTCGCTATCATCGGCCAGCATCTTTTTGTCTTTAAGAGACCTGAAACGAATTGCAAAAACAACAGCCAAAGCAATTAGAATAATCGGGACTACCCGGTTAAATTTCATCGTATCGTCGGGCTTGCCTTCCTTTACGTGTTGTTCATAGAAGCTGTAACGATGTGACCATTGGTATTTACTCAAATAACCGTCGTAAGCAAAGATAACGGCAAAAATAAGACAAACAGCAGCATATAGTTTAAGATTATTTCTCCTTAATTTGCTTACAGGCGCTTCAATAGCCATTTTTAAACCTCGTCTTACGTTAATCGTTTCTGTGCTATTGTCTCAACTAATGGATGAACAAAATTGGGGACTATCTTTTCAGCCATTATATGCCGAGCCAATCGGCACTGACGCTCGAAGGATTTTAACAGGTCCTCCGGCCCCGCAGGGCGTCCTGGCAGGCCTTTGTCGGACTCATTGAACGGCCGGTACCGGCGGACCGTAAAGGACAAGCTTATCGCTTCGTCACCGTCCTCTTCCTTTCTCCAGGGCTCGTAAGCGCTTGTCTTCGACTCAACGCAGATTCGTCCCTGTGTTCGGCAATCGTCGGACAACGCCACCACCACCGCAGGGGAGTAACCGATGGGTCTTGCCGATGGTAAATCAAGAAGGCAGTTGAAAGCACTTGAGCCGAACAGCGCCTCGGCGATGACCTCGTCGTGGCTGCCCGCACAGTCGAAATCCATGGCGAAAGTAACATCCAGCGAACTGACGTCCAGGGGGCTTACGCTGAGCATATAAGGTGCCAGCTCGAGTATCAATCTGTCCTGGCCGTAAGCCATTTCAAAATCGCAGGGATTGACAACACCGGAGCCGATTCGGTCCCCCTCCAGCGCCACCCAGCGATACTGACCGAGGTCATGGTCCTCTTCCAGACAGTATTCATTGTTCTCCCGCTTATAAAAACAGCCCATAGATGGAAATTGCTTCTGTATCCGCTCAAAAAAGGCCAGAATAGTGTCACGTCCCGTGGGTAGCTCCATCTGTGTATTGATAAACATATCAATATAGAAATCGTCACACAGAGAGCTATAGCTATTGACGTCCATCGCGTAAAATCCTCCATGAATCTAAAAACTATTGACAAAGCGGTCATTGAACATTCAAATACTCATCCTCCCATATTTTTTCAGTCAAGCCCTGCAGGTCTTCATCATAATTCTTCAACACCTCAAAATATTCCCCGGATTCCAGGGCTTCTTTTGCTTTCTGGTCTTCGGGCTTGGCATCCTTTGGTAAAATTGAGTTTCTAAAGATTTCATAATGGTCTCTTATAGAGCAGGGCATTAGCCAGTTCTTTGGCTTTTTCCAGTTGTCGAGCCCATACTCTCTCTGCCATTTTCGTCCGTTCTTCATAAAATCAGAAAACATCGCGTCTGCCAGCGTCTTGCCGTTTTTGTATAGCTCATAAACATTATCGACGTAATAAGGGATGAAAGCACACGGCGTAACGTTGCCGTGCCAGTCAACGTAGGCATATCCGCCGCTTCTGCCGTATGCGATACAACCTCTGGCAAGAACTCCGCTGTTCCAGAAATCCGCCAAGCAATACTTCTTTTCGGTAAGCAATTTCTCCCATTTTCTATATAACAAAAGCCGTTTCTGTGGCCCGACCATAAGGTCCATTTCATCTTTGCCTCTGCCGATAGGCATCAGTTGGAACTGCCACATATAACTGGCGCCCTGGTCCTCAAAATAAAAATCATAAAATTCATCCGTCAAAAGGGTATCCACATTTTTGCTTGTGGCTGTTACCGAAATGCCGAAAGGCACACCAACCTTTCTGAGACACTCAAGGGCCCGCAGTATTTTCTTGAACGTCCCCGGCCCTCTTCTTTCATCTGTTTCTTTTTCAAAACCTTCGACAGAAACCGCAGGCGTAATGTTTGCCGACTCCGCAATGCTTGTCGCAACCTCCTCATTTATAACCGTGCCGTTGGTGTATGCTAAAAAGAGCATATCGTCGTATTTCTTATAAACATCAAATAGCGTCTTGCCTTCGCTTCTGTAAAGGAATGGCTCACCTCCGCTGATAGTGATGAACCTGCCGCTAAATAAATCATGCACCTCACCCACTATCCTGTCAACGATTGAATAAGGTATCGTGGCAGGAGTGTCTATTCCCGAGGCCGCATAGCAGCCGATGCAGTTCAAATTGCATTTTTGTGTGGGCGATAGAACGATAAAGGTCGGCGGTAATTCGCCATATTTTTCTTTATACCTGTTGACGGCCAGATTGTATGCCTGGTCGTCGCGCACAAGGTTGTTTTGAACAAGCACATCGACAATCTTTTTTATAATCGCACTCGACACATAACCCCTATCAATATTCTTGTTCACGCAGCGAAGCATCGCCGAGAGGAACTGGTATCTTTTTATCTGCACTTCCCTCAAATCTTCCGAGGCATCGTTGACCATAACTTTATAGAGGTAATCTTCAATTCTTTTGGCAAGCAGCTTCCTGAGGTGCTTATGGCTTACCATTTTGATAAGAGTTGGGGAAACGACCTGCGGTTTCATATGCGACTCCCTTCATCCATATCAAATCCACCGGCAGCAAGATGACCACTACAAGAAAGTTTAATCATCCTGTATCCATTTTGCAACACATCACACACGCAGCAACCGCACGTCCTGCCGCAATTGCAGGTCTGCAAAATGGATTCCTGTATAATTATACATTACTTCAAGCTCACCTCAAGAGGTAAATTACCACACAACAGGCCGGGATGTAACAATAAAATCCAAAAATTTTCAGATTTCCTGCCGACACCGCCTTAATTAGTAGCTTCAAAGCCAGCGCCCCTACGGCAGCCGCCACAAAGGAGCCGGCCAGCACTGCGCCTATTGGCAGATTGCCGGAGCTGATTTCCCCAAAATGACCGACTAATTCTATCGCCGTGGCCCCCAATATCGCGGGTATCGCTATAAGAAAACTGAACTCCACTGCCCGGCGGCGATGCAGACCTATAAGCAAGCTCGTGCAGATTGTCGCTCCGCTGCGCGATATTCCGGGCATAATCGCAGCGGCCTGAGCTAAACCAATCAGTATCGCTCCCAAAAATCCTAACTGCTCCAGCTCCAGCCCGTCTCCTTCAGGTTTGCGCCGGTCGGCAATCAGCAACATTGTCCCGTTGATAAACCACATCGCTGCAACCACCGCTAAACTGCCTCGGGCGGATAGAAAATATTTTTTCAAAAATATCCCTATTACGCCGGTCACAATAGTTGCTGCGACCACCAGAACTGCCACGTGCACACTCGGACTTTCTTTATACATCGTAATTGGATTGATGCCGGATTTGACGTCTATCGAAAGTCCTCTGAAAATAGCGGCAATAGATTTGCGAAATGCAACAAGAATCACAACGAGTGTTCCAACGTGTGCTGCCAGGTCGAACAGAAGCATTTGAGGTGTCTCAGCATCGAATTTTAGGAAAGTCTCCAGCAGAACTAAATGCCCGGATGACGAAACCGGCAGAAACTCTGTCAGACCCTGAATAGCCCCAAGCAAACAAGCGGAGAAGATGTTTAACCGACCCCCGACAATTTGAAATTTTGTTGAAAGATACTCCAGCCACCCAAATTTTGCAAACAAAACCAATGCGATAGCGGCATAGACACCTGCCATCAGGTCGTCTGCAAGAACTCCCCAGCCCTTTGGGAGTTTTTCAAGCTTGTTGGCCGGCCAGGGTTTGATTGTATCAAATGCCCTGAAGAGCAGAAAGCCGACCGCCGCTGTAACCAGGAGCTGGCTGGAAGATAACGCAGCTTGTGCCAGAAGTGTAAGCGGCATAAAAGTAATTGCCTGACCGGCAAGCTCATCAGCCACGACCTCCGGCGGGTCCTCATCGCCGGTTGCGCCAATTACAGCAGGCGTAAATTTAACGCAAACAATACTGCCGGCCAAAGCCAGAATTGTCATCGCAACCAAAATGTAGGTGCCCGGCATTTGAAACCGGCACATCACTGCAAAAATAATGACCGGCGGCAGCGACCCCCACGAACCCGGGGCAAAAGGCAGCCAGCCAAGCCCAAAACACGTTGCAAGCAGTCTTTTCATTGTTGTCGAAAAGTAATTTAAAAGTTAGATAAAGTCAAATACTATTGACCCAGTTCGACATTCGCAATTCTACATTCTAAATTCTTTTCCTCCTGTGTGTTTCGTTCAAAATTTGCTTGATTCTCAATGTTTGAGAGTCGATTCTCGCCGTCATCCCGACCGAAGTGGAGGGATCTATCAAGAACTGTCATTCCTGCCCCGCATCAGTGTACGGGATAAACTCCAGAAGGAATCCATACACGAGATACGCTTCCTTAGTCTGTCCTTAGCGTAGTCGAAGGGTACGACAAAATTTTGCTTTTGCAAAATTTATTCTTGAAAATCCCGCCTCAATAGTGTAGATTTCCCCTTAGCGTTTAAGTGAGACATCTTGGATTTACGCATGTTGATAATACCTTCGGATAGAAAACGTAGGTTCTACTAAATTATCATTGAGTTTGGGACACATACATGGGTTGGAATTAAGTATCCTGTTCCTATATTCTCCTAAAAGAAGCTTATTTAGGATGTTGTCAAGACCTATCAAGGTCGGAATTTCGGTTTACACTACATATACATATAATAATACAATTTATAAAGGAGATTCAGAATGTTTGTGCAAGATGTCAAGCGTAAGAAATGGTGGTATCGTTGTGACATATGTGGCGCAGAAACCGAAAAAAGAGACGACCACGCATCACCTGCTGGACTAGAAGGTTGGCACGTAGAAGCTTATGTTGATGTTCATATTTGCCCGTCATGTCAAGCTGCTGGTAAAACGCCTAAATAGCTTCGTTCTGAGGAACGGCAAATGGGTTTAAGGATAAACAAATAGGGACGTTTACAATTTCAGCGTTAATTCATGATGAGTTTGACGTAAGAGGAACTAGGCCAAAGCTGACAATAAACTAAAGTGGGAAAACCGGATACGGTAAGGCATAAACGCTTGTATTAAACTTATAAAAGGAGCCATAAATGAAATTTTCACTTGTTTCTGAGTTTGCAAAGAAGATACCCAAAAAAGGGACGGGACTTTATTATGACCCCCTTTACGGGTATGTACCGCTTGCCGACTATTTGAGAGAAGCGATGGATTTAGATGTTTTTCAGCGACTTCAAGGAATAAAGCAATTATCCACAGCTTACCTTACATTTCGAGGTGCGGTGCATACTCGGTTCGACCATTGTGTTGGTACCGCGTATTTGGCATCAATATTATTCAACAAATTAAGAGAATTGGTTGACGACTCCCACACGCATTCTCCTAAGATAAATTCAATTCTCGAAGCTTCAATGAGTTTAGCAGCACTCTTTCATGATGTTGGTCATGGTCCGTTTGGTCATATATTCGAGATGTTTTGTAGAAGAGACAGAAAGTTCAAGGGCTGGACACATGAAAACATGGCACAGAAATTAATAACTGGTAAAGATGAGAGTAGAAATGACATTAATGAACAGATCTTCAAACAGATTAAAACACTCTTGGAAAAGATAAAAGCCAGATTTAACCAGGCAAATCCCGATTCTGAGAATATAGCACTTTTGGAGCCCATAAACATATATAATATTGCCTCTGGTAATGCTCCTCAGCTAGGCTCGCAGGATTTAAATAATAAATACTATTTCCTTAAAGACATTATTGCATCTTCTTATGGCTTGGACCGTTTAGATTATTTAAAAAGAGATGCCTATTTTTCTGGAGTTAATACTGGTAACGTCGATATCGGAGAAATAATCAGCAATTTGATTCTTGAAAAGGATGATGATAAATATAAGTTGTTCCTGAAAGTCGAAAGTAGGACTGCAGTTGAAACCTTGTTGCAAGCTAGGAATTTAGTTTACCGAAGATTATACCATAATAGTGTACATAGGAGCGCTCAAGAATTGATTATAAGGGGACTTATGGCCTTGCAATGTGACCCTAAAAATATATGTTTGCTAACTGACGATGAAATTTTAACCATGTTTTCTCAAAAAGGGGGCCTGCCGTCTGACATAAGTAAAAGAGTGAAATTTAGAACTCTATATGAAAAGATTCATTTGTGCTCACACGCGTTCATAAGAGAGCACAAGGTAACATTACAAAAATATAGAGAGGCCGAAGGTGAATGGATAGTTTTAAAAGGACGCGAGGATACAATCGCTAAGACAGCAGGAATGGACAAAGACTGCGTATTCTACGACATTGAAATCATACCTGCTGTTAAAAGCGAGGATTTCACAGGAAAAATATTTTTTGATGAAACCGAAGAAAGTCCTAAAAGTTTATTTGACCTTGCTCCGCATTTGAGTATGATTTACGGATATGATGATTGTTATAAATGTAATAGATCAGAACATTTTAATGAGTCGGTTTCAGATATAGTTGTCTGTTTTCCTTATGACGCTATTGCAAAGGATATCGAAGAACTCCGTACTAAACGCGGCGCAGAGTTGGATACCGGCATTAATGAACTGTACATAAGAAGATTAGAACCCCTGATAAAAGGATTCTTCCTTGAAATATTAAACGTAGCAGATTCGGACTCGGAATTTCTTGAAAAACACGAGAAGTATTTTTCTAAAATGAAAAAAGAATGTATTA
>CAZKOQ010000029.1:0-13320 GCA_964554425.1 uncultured Pirellulales bacterium
AGGTCTTCGAGGTCCACTTTCTTATTTTTGTCGATGTCGCCGGCGAGGAACGGCTGGTCGTCGAAGCCGTAAGTTGTTATGGTTGCGTCTTGGTAGCCGGCGAATACGTGGATGAAGCATATATTTTTTGCCCGCAGCTCAGATAGCAAAGCCGGTGATAATCCCGGCTCGAGGCGCGGCTCAAAGATGAAATGCTCGCCGAAATTATGATGCTCCGGTCGATAGGTCTGCGAATACCAGCCGCGAAGAACAATCGGCTGGGTGGTGTAACCCTCAATTATGGTTTCTACCCAGCGGCTAAGAGGAGCTGTGTAGCCGGCGGCTGCGCCCGGGTCGGGCGGCCAGTAAAATGTAGTTTGTATTTTGACACCTTTTGGCCAGGTGAAGGTGCGCTGCCGGAGGATGTCACTTGGCTGCGGCTTCGGGCAGGGGCAGAGGCGAATTGAGTCTGAAGTGGTAGTCTTCGGCCCTTGCCAATCCCACGATGGCACAGGCCTTTGGTATTGGACGTTCAGGTATGGCAGCCAAAAATCAACAAATATCAAAATGGGACTTTCCTCTACTGATATCTTTGTCGGAACGTGCTCGACGCGAAGCTCACAGTCCCGCTGGTTCGACAAATGGTGCATAGTCCAGCCGTCAAACGTATCGACGCCGTCATAACTATGAGAAGCATAGGGCCAAAGTTGGGGTATGCCGCCAAGCATTCGGATGCGCGGGCTATCTAAGTATTCAAGTGCAAGCTGCCCGAAGAAACTGCTGCTTAGGTTTGCCGTTGTCAGCCAGAGATTTTGCGTTTCAAAGAGCCATTTCGATTTGAGGCGGTGGTTTGCAAAGACATCGGCGAATTCGCCCTGGAATGTGCAATACTCTACGGGCTCGTTGATAAGAAATGGTGTGGTGGTAGATGTGTTGTCGGGTTTGGGAATTTCGCGGACCTGCTTTATAAGAAGCTTGCCCTGCGGCGCGACTTTTTTGTATTCCAGGTCGAGCAGGAAATAATCCTTGCCGGTTACCTGGGCAAATCGGTTGCCGACGGCGACAAGCAGTTGCGAGAGGTTGATATAATCATCCTGCCAGCTCAAGACGGTTGCGCCCAAAGGGACGAGATTTGACTGACGGACAAACGCCAGGTATGTGCCGAAGTCATAGACGCTGACGGTGACTTCTTCGGGAATGGAGCCATCTTCAGCGTTGGTGACCGAGGTTGCACCGTATTGAGTTACGAGTTTGATGTCCCAACTGGAACCATACCATTTCTGTATCGTTGCGACGCCGTTGGCCATCTCATACAGGTCGGGCGTGGAATGGTGCACCAGCAGAGCCATACCGACCTGTGCTTCGTTGACATCGTGGCGGAGGCGTTCGAGGAAGGCATTGTTGTTGTAAAAGCTGGCAAAGACCTTGCGAATTGCCCTGAAGACGCCTCGTTCGCGGTTTTCATTGGGGTCGCAGATACAGGGGCCGATATTGTCGCCGTCGATGTCGTCTGCGAGGCAGCCGCTGAAGCTGTCGTATAGCCCGGCGCCGGTGAACTGGTTGCTGTCTTCGACGTTGCTTGAGCTTCGGAAGCGGATGTTTTTGTTGGGATTAAAACCGTAGCGAGGGTCCTGCAGTATGCTTATGATGGCGTTTTGCTGGTCTGTGGTGAAAATGGTGTCATCGGTGTCAGTGAAAAGGCCGCGAATATAAGTGAGGTCGGCGGAGAGTGCGGCCATATCGGGAGGTGGGTAACTATACCCGGATAGGTGGTCGTTAATTTCTTCGCGTAGTGTTTTACCGCCGGCGAGCGTTTGGCTCAAAAATTCGTTCCAGAGGTCAAATGAAAAGGCAACTGCAACGTGGCAATTGCTGGAGATAGAGGTGCGAAGGATTCCGTAGTTGGCGGCTTTGCCGCCGAAATATTTGATGTTACTGGGCAGCAGACCATCGGTGGGCGCGCTATATGCGCCAAAGCTGGCAATTGGTGTGATATTCAATGGCGGCGTGTCTTTTAAGGCGAGAAGCTCTGTTATGGTTTGCTGGTCAAGGATACCTTCGGTGTCGATGAGACGGACGTCGCTGCCTCCATATTCTTCGTATGCCCGCAGGACAATCCTGTGGCCGACAAGCCCCCAGGCGCGGTCGGCATCTTCGGCGAGCGCAAGATAAACGAATGGGACGCCGAAGGTTTTAGCCAGGATAGCGACGTGCGAATTCGGCGTAGATGGCGCCAGCGAAATGATGCCGGAGACGAGGGGGATGCCTGCTGGTATGCCGTCGGTTAAGAGGATGTCTTCGGGGCGAAGCGTGCCTTCCATATAAGCATTTGAGATGTCGGCAGGAGGGACATATTTTAGTTTGCCGAGGGCCCAGCCGGTTGAGTAGCAGATGTTGCCTGCGGACCAGCGAGCCGGTGAGCTGATTGGGACGCCGTTGGCTTCGAACCAGTCGCGGTAGGCCTCGGCTGTTTCGATTTGTTCATAAGCGGGAAAATAAAAAGCGCGGACGTTCGGGTCGGCGATAATGGAGGCCTTGACGAGATTGAATAGCTGGACGATTTGCTGTGGTGTGTAAGCGTCGCGGCGAACAAACTGGATGCCGTATTCGGGGTATGGGGGCGGCGGAGGATAGCCGGAGGTGGCCGGCATAATCACTGCGCCGAGTATAGCTTTCTGGCCGGATTGGTAAAGCGTGGCCTGGTCAAATTGCTGCGGTGTCATACCGTAAAAAGAAGGCAGAAGCTCGACTGCGAAATTATAGTGGAAGGTATATTTGCGGCAGTCCTGAAAATATACGATGTTGGGGTCGTAGGATGGTAGCAAAATGGTGAACTTGACCCAATCCGGGTCGTTGGCGGATGTGCCCTGGACACGGAACGGCTCATCAAGAAAGACTATCTGGTTTTTCCAGTATGGCGAAGGCGGAATCGTGGGTGCCAGCGCAAGTGATGATAGAAAAAGCATAAGTAGAGCTGCCGAGGTGAAAAGTGGAGTATTTCGGTTTGTCTTTTTACTGATTTTCATTCTCATTTTGCCCCGCCAAAGAGGGGCGCCTCCCTGAGTTACCAATAACATTTTATCCGATAGGGCTGTTGATGTCAAGAAAGAGCGGATGAAGCGATAGGCAGTTAAGCACTAATATAGCAATCTCTTGTATATCAGACGAGGAAGGCCTGGACTGCGTTGAAAAACGGGTGGCCGGGAGGTAGCCGGTAATGTGCTGGGCGCATAAAAAAAGCAGGAGTCGAGGAGTGACTCCTGCTTGTGAGACAGTATTGAGTTAAGGAATTAATTCTTGTTATGAAGCTACTGCCTCACTAAACCAAGACAAGAAGAAAAGAACTTCTATTACACCATTGATTATAACTTCTGAGTAAGGTTTTGCAAGCATTTTTTTGAAAATTTTGCAAATTTTTTTATTTTTTTTAGGATTAGAGGCCAAAGTCCCGAAAATTCTGCGTTTTTTGGCCTGTCAAAGCGGTTTTTGAGACAAAAGGCAGAATACAGAATAGGGTTTAGGTGGTCGGAGATTGGTATAAGGGATGGTGGGCGCACCCCAAAACTGAAGGTTGGAGACAGGATAGAGTCCTGTGAACAACTGCGGCAAGCGTCACCTGCGGAAATGGCCAGGTGCGGGAGCAACGCAATATATGTAGATGAGAGGCTCGATACCGGTGTTTTTGACATCATGGGTCGTGTTCGGAGGGATGTAAGATACCTTGCCTTTGCCGACCTTAAAGCTTTTATCATTGTCAATCAGAAGCTCACCCTGGCCGGATAGAAAAACAAGGACTTCTTCATGCTGGCCTGTGGTGTGCTGGCCGCAGGTCTTGCCGGGAAGCAAATATACTCTGCCTGCCCGCATTCCGAGGGTTTGCGGCTCGCCGTCCAAGAGCTTTTGATAGTCGGGGCTGTCGCTAAGATTTATGATAAGAACTTTTTCTGAGGACGCCATAAGGTCTCCTTTACAAATCAACAATTACAGTCCAGTAGTGTATTTAGGGTGTGAACGGATTTGTGTCAAATATTTTCTTGACATAGTAACACAAATTATTTATTTTTATGCGCAAAATTTATGACCCGAGGAGTAACTTATCGGGAGGAGTTAATTATGACGGCAGAATTCAGTGCACTTGTAACGACGGCCGGGTTTATAGGATTCTTACACACAATATTCGGGCCGGACCATTATGTGCCCTTCGTGATGATGGCGTGGGCGCGAAAGTGGTCGGCGCCAAAAACCACCCTGATAACGGTGCTCTGCGGGGTTGGGCATATCGCAAGCTCAGTGGCGCTGGGATTCGTGGGGGTGGCGATGGGGTTGGCAGTTAAGAACCTTAAAGTTGTCGAGTCCGTTCGAGGCAACATCGCAGCGTGGCTATTTATAGCGTTCGGGCTGGCATATTTAGTGTGGGGGCTGAGGCAGGCATATCGAAAGAGGCCGCACGAGCACAGTCATATTCATATAAGTGAGGACATGCACACACATCCGCATAGTCACGATGGGGAGCATACACACGTGCACCGCGGCAAGGGGGCGGTGAGCATTACGCCGTGGGTACTGTTTGTGATTTTTGTTTTCGGGCCTTGTGAGCCGCTCATTCCGATGCTGATGTATCCCGCGGCGAAGGGGGGGTGGTTTGAACTGTGGGTCGTGACAGGCGTGTTTGGCGTAACTACGATTGGGACAATGGTGGCGACGGTGCTGCTCTCGTATGCGGGTGTGAATTTTCTGCCTTTAGGTAAGGTGCAGCGGTTCTCGCACGCCCTGGCCGGCGCAACGATATGCCTTTGCGGCCTGGCGATTGTGTTTTTGGGATTGTGAAAAAACGGTCATATACCAAGTTACCGAGATAAAGTGCTCTAACTTTCCAGCTTTAGCCCGACTGAGAAAGTGGGGCTAATCTATGCCATTTCTGCTGACGAGGAACACACGCTCATCGACCGGAGACGAGCTAACTATTTCCGCTGCACCCAGATGAAATCAATCCCGACCTCAGGATTGGTAACCACATCAGGAGCATCCTTCAATTCGAGCGCAAGGGTGTGAGACCCTGCTTCCAATTCCACAGGCATCAACGCGATACTCCGAAGGAGTGTCCTATATGGTCGATACAGGTCGATGTTCTCTGCGCTGTCTTCCAATAGCGCCGGCTGACCGTCCAAGCGGAAGGCAATTTTGCCCGATTGCTCTGTCATAGCGAGAGCGATATGGATTTGCTGCTTGCCCGCAGAACTGATGGGAATCTTAAAGCTCTTCTGATTATGGTCCTTAGTTGGAATCCAGACGAGCAGCTTCCCGCCGGCCCAAAGGCGGCCATCTTTGAGATGTGTGGCTTCGCCTTCGGCCACAATGTCTTCGGCTGCGAAAAATACCGCGTTTGCAGCTCCCATTCTCGCGGCCGGCTGCCAATTCTCCGGCAGCACAGGAAGCTGAAGGTCATCAGGCATGATGGCCTGGTGGTCGTCGGTCAAGCCGGGCCTGGCGTAGTGATACCCGATGCGGGCATACGACATTCCAGGTGTCCGTTCGTGACTGAAAAGCTCCATGTAAAAGCGGATGTTGTTCTTGAATGGAATCGAGTCAAGCACATGCCAGCGGTAATTTGTAACAAAGCCCCTGTTGCCTGGGCCATCGTTTCGGGGCTGGCCACAATACGGAAAGGCAAAGATATCCGGCGATGACCAGGAATAGTTAAAGTAGTCCTCAGACCCGGTGCCAAAGATTGACGGCACACGGTTGTCATCCACAAATACTTTTTCATCCCCCTCGCCCCACCAGTTGCCATACGAAGTAGGCACGGTTGAGGGATTCATCAGATAGACAGTCGTTCCCACATAGAGGCCCTTGCCATTCACCAGTAGAAACGGCAAATCCTGCACTTCCCGATTCGACGCAATCAGATTGTGGTCCGCACGCCACTTTGCCCGAAAGTGCATCGCCTGCTCATTCCAGGCGAACGGCATATAGAGCACTGAGCCCTTTGCACCGACCGGCTGCTCGCCGCAGTTATGCAGTTCGATCCTGCAGGACCGTTCAAAGGGCATCACGAACCGACAAATCATCGTGCCGTCCGGGCGAACTGTAAAAGGCAGTGACTGATATGGATTGATACCCGGGGCCGCCCCGAAGAAATCCCCAACGGGCGACTGCACCTGGCTCCAGGGATAGTCATCAAAGGTGACCTGCAGCACTGTTTGCCGCAGGGCCCTATCCATATCTTTTGCACTCAGATGCAGGATCAACTGTTCAATGGCTAATGGTCCATCCAGGCGAACCACGGTTTTCTTCTCAGATGGCCCCAGCCCCAGGTCAAAGAGTTCCGGACGCCGTTGCGAGCGTGGCACAAGATTCTTATCCGGTTCGGAGAGTATCAGGGTCACTCTGTCAATCGTCTCCCGGTAGGTTCGGATGTCTTCGGGGCAAAAAGATGCTACGGGCGTGCCCTCATCATACAAACGCACCTGGAGCTGATAGAAATGAATATCCTTAATGTTGCCGGTCCATACAACGCGGAGATGCTTGGCAAACGGAATCGGCGCGTAAGAGGCATCGCGCTGGTATATTGTCCGACGTAACATATCCCCATTGATGTCACTGGTCTGTGCAAAGCGGTCGTAGGGACGGCGGAAAAAGTCATCTGCACTGCCCTCATAGACCGCCGTCTGCGAACCGTCGATGAGCACCCTGACGTTGCCGGAGATGGCCGCCGTCCATAGACGCACAATGGCCCCGGGTCCTCCGGCATCCGCTATCAAGTACTCTCCGATTCCATTTGCATCCGGCGCTCTTAACACCTTCTCGAAATTAGGGATTGGTTCTCCTCCAAATCCATCGGAATTGGCGAACCAGTCCGGCCCGCCTGGGAGACGGCTTCGATGGTCATAGGAGGAAAACTGAACGGTGCGAAAGGCCGGCTTCGGAAAAGTCGCCAGATTCGCCATATCCACCATCTCATCGAATAGTGTTCCCGTCGTAATAGCTCCTCGCTCAACTCGCGCACCTGCGATAACTGTGGATGAGCACACCAATAACAAAAGGTATTTCAGCCCGAGCTTTTGCATGTTCCTGCACATAGTTTCCTCAAACAAACTCACAAACAAATCAACTAACCTGTTTATTCGCCAATGCTGACCTACGCTAATTTGATACACCTTTACTCCGTTAGAAAACCCCGTTAGAAAAACAGCTTTCTTTCTCCGTAGTAGGGACTACGAAGGATGAATCTTTTCTAACGGGCTCAACTTTCTAACGGAGTTTACAACTCTTGTCAATACAGCATATCAGAAGCTGCTTTGGATTGCAGCCATCTGATACAGGTCGATTATGTCATCAATTCCCGCGAATAATAAATTCAGGCGCTCCTTCGCCTAAGCTGCGGCGATGTCCTCTACTTTTGCACAATGATTTTGACCTTTTGTGTTACGGGCAATTTCTCTGCTGTGCCTGTGACCGTTATGATGTAGATTCGGGGTTCCTTGAATTTGTGGGTAATCGCGGAATAAGGACGATAGTCCTGGATAATTGTGCCGTCGCCGAAGTCAACCTTGATGTTCTCGGCTTCCATCCCCTGCGGCCAGATGCGGAAATTGACGGGTTCATCCACATAAACTTCCGCTGACGGATAGTAGGTTACGAAGAAGGCGGGAATAACGTCTTCAGGGGCAGACATAGAAAAGACCTTCACCTTGCAGAAATCCACGTCGAGGTCTCCGTGACTGTCCTTGACCCACAAGGAAGCTATATAACAGCCGGGCTTGTCATACACCTTTTCCGCCCTGGGACCATTAACGGAGGTTCCATCATTAAACTCCCACTTGAAGGAGGTAATGTCCGATTTGAAAGCCATAAAATTCGAACCGTCAAAAAGCACCTTTTCTCCCGTGAGCGCCGTCTTATGGGGGCCGGCCACAGCATAAAGACCTGTTCCACTCTCCTTTTGGTAGGCGGCGAACAGCCAAGGATACAAATTGAGATTGCGGTTTGGATGGTCCATAGCCATTGCGGACTCGGACAGATAAGCCCCTATGTGGAGGTGAGAGAAATTACCCGATGAACCTCGTCTTCCGAGCATACCGACCCACTGGCCTTGCTTGATGGGAGAACCCACCTTGATTCCCGGGAGAATTGAATCCAGATGGCCGTAATTGATTATGAACCCTCGATCATCCCGAATGGACATGCTCCCTTCCTGGGAATCTACCTGAACCGCAGTGCCATTGATGCAGCTTATGACCTTCTGCCGGCCTTCATAACCAGCCAAGTCAACTCCGTAGTTATGATAGAAGCGTTGCCCTTCAGGGTCTCCGTCCCGATGGCCCAGGTGGACCGGCTCGTTGTATCCCTGCACACCGTGGGAAAACAGGCGGTATCCGGGCAAGGGGAAACAAAAGAGGTTCGTGTCCACAATAGGGTCTGAGGCATCCCAGAAGGAAAACTGCACGCGCTTGGGGATATTCAGCCAAGCTGAGGTAGTGTCTGCCTGGATTCGGATTCCTTCCGCTTCCGTGGGAAAACAATATGGGGCGCAGGTCAGCTCAAGCGGCTTTCCGTCAATCTCAATTTTCACATCCGCCCGGCGTGCGAGGTGGATGACGGAATCCTCGTATTCCCTGACCGACACTAAAAATATCCGCTTTTCCGCGCCGTCTCTGAGTCGAAAGGTGTAACTTTCCCCCGGATTAAGATAGACAAATCGCTGCGTAGAGTATTTGATTCTTGCCATCTGGTCGGGCGTCATCTCGTGGTCCCTTTCAAATGAGGCATCTTCTATCTCGATAAGGTAGTGGGTGATGCCTTCTCTGAAAAGGAAAGGCCCCTCGAAGCACAGCAGTCCCTCCTCCACCCAGACCTTGTCGTATCTCGTGGAGACTCTGCCGTCTGCATGTTTGAAAAGAAGTCGCCCTGACGTATCCACGAGCCATACAGTCTCGTTGGGACTGCCGATGCCCTCAATGGAGCCGTCCTCCTTTAGCGTGGCGATACCGTTGATGCCGCCTCCTTCATCTGAGCTCCAGGAAAACTGAAAACGCCTGTTGACCAGGGTTTTTCTATCTATTGTGTTTTTGTCAATCTCGCCGGAGTCCTGTATGCCGTTTGAAATGGCAGCCTCTTTTCCTTCAAGTACAAAGGGGGACACCAGAAAGAAAAACGTGTTACAGAGCGTAAAAGCGGATAGCATGTTCCTGATAGTTTTTATCATCGACTGACTTCCAGTCCAATTGTGAATTCAAATTCTACACGGGCTCCATGGTCAACTCTACGGCAGAAACAGAGGCGGCCGGGAAGGTCCAGGCCACAGTGAAATCCAGCACACCCTCGTTGGGAAAGGTGCATTCCGGATGGTATTCGAAAATCTCGAACTCAGGATCCAGATTGAACCAATATACCCGCCCCCTTGCGATTCTCCTTCCCTGGATTTGGAAAGTGGATTTGACGGACTGAGCTCGATTGGTGTTGACAATATGAAGGAAAACGCGGTTCTCGGTTCGGCTGGCTGCCACATCAAGACCGTCGGGGGTCGCGGTAACCTCAACAGCCTGTCTCCCCGAATGTTTCCGATAAAGACTCATAACCATTGCGACGGGCATCATAAACGATTTACCCGTGGGAACAGGAATCATAATGGCGTTGTTCTGCCAGCGAGTGCCGCAGAAATCAGCTAATGTGGCAATCTTGAGCAGGTCGCCGTTTCTTTCATGCACATTCAGGATGCACGCATTGGCCACGCCCGCCGCCCAGGTAGATAGCACCTCGCACCGGTTCCGGCCTGGCAGGATGAAATGGCATTCGGTCAGGGCTATGGGGATGTTATACTTCGCAACCTGTTGCCGCATAACATCAATGGCCGCTTCCTGGGCCTTGCAGGCGCTCATTAGATACTTCCAGGTTTTGTCCGGGTCTTTTCGGTATTCAATACCCCGGAGCGGTGAGTCTTCCCCGCCGGGACCAAAGCCGTTGTGGAAGGCCAGATACTGAAGCTCTTGCCCGGCAACCTCCGCCATCCGCCCGGCCCAGTGACTATCTCCCCATCCGATGATTTCAATCGTTGGGTCGGCCTTTCGCATAGCCCTGGCGAATTCCAGGGTTTTCTTTGCTGCGGTGTCCACGTCGAAAGAATTGGAGTCATAGGAGGTTTCATTTCCGATCTGCCAGAGTTTCACGCCATAAGGATTCTTCATGCCGTGTTGACGCCTCAGGGCATTGGAAGGATTGTTGCAGTAATCTACCCATTCGCCGGCCTCTTTGGCATCGCCGGAACGGATATCGCCCTTGGGTGAGACAGCCCAGTACTTCCGTCCATCTGATTCGAAGTTGACCACGATGAGAGGATCCGCTCCAACGCGCCGACAGAAGTCAACGAACTCGTGCGTTCCCACCTGATTGTTGTAGATTCCGCCCCAGAGCTGGTTAAGCATAGGTCTGCGCCGAGCAATGAGGCCCACCCCTTCCTTCCAGCGGTAGTATGAACAGAAGCATCCTCCCCAGCGCATGAGCGTAGGAGCCAGTTCCTGCGCAATTTCAACTACATCCTCTCGCCAGCGGCTGGTCCCGAAGTCCCAGGCAGCATCCACCGAGCTATCCGTGGTGCCGAGAGGTTCCATGAACTGCATATATAAATAAGGTGACAGGTCGAATCGCGGCTCAGGACCGACTGCAAGCAGCGAATGGTCTTCTTTGGCATACACCGAGGGCACGACTAAAGCAGCCGCCCATAAGCCAGTCGTCTTTATGAAATCGCGCCGCGTTTTACCGCATTTGCTCACGTTCAATTCCCCCTTTCTTTCATCCGAGACTTCTTGGCTGTCTTTCGTCAGGTCATATTGCTGGCCTTTCCGAATCTCATAATATCCAAATTAACCATCTCTTTCCAACCTATTTCACCCATAGTAGTCGCTTAGAATCAGCATTTCTTGCTACTATGACCCGACCGAAGCATCGAAAAGGCAGACCGTGCAAACCTGCTAAAACATTAGCATCCGTTGATTCGCCTGCTGTGGCGCTTAGACAAATTCGAAAGGGAGACCACCTATATCAGTATTTTTGTGAATGCGGCTTTGATTTTTCCCTGTCAATCTCAACTTTTAGTTTGTTGATTGTGAGCTTGAAATTCTTTCCTTTGAGCTTGTCGTATAGCCGGCTTGTTAGCAGACTCGTTCCAATTCCGCCGATGAATGAAATAGTTAGTCCAAGTGCCTTAATGATTAGCCACGAAGACACAAAGTCACAAAGTTAAAAAAACAGGTAATTACAATTGATTTTAGTGTCTTGGTGCCTTTGTGGCAGGAAGAGCGATTCTTGTCCCTATTTTGATACTCTTGTCATCTGCCCCCGCAGCTTCTTGCGAAGCAAGAGCGGGGGTGACCCGTGACTTATATCTGGTATATCGTATTTGGCCGTCGTATCGTGGGGGATTGCGAATTGTAGAGAAAATTTGATATCTGACTGGAAGTTATAAAGGTTGTTGGTATAATGTATTGGTAGGTTTTCAAAATAGATTTAGGAAAACGTTGAAGGAGAAAGTTATGAAGCACCGGTGTAACTTAAAGACTCGGATTTGGTTCATTTTTAGCATTGGGTTGATATATGCAACAAGTTTGGCTGGAGCATCACAGAGGGAAAACGATAAGCTTGAGTTTTCGCTGCCGGATATATTTGGCCGGGAGGTGCACTCGCAGGATTATAAAGGCGTGCCGGTTTTTCTTGAATTCGGTGCATGCTGGTGAGGCGGCTGTCAACAGGATGCTCGCCGTGTCGGTGAGTTAGCAGCTAAATATCGTAGCAAGGGTCTGCAGGTTATCCGAGTTATCTCCGGTGATAATGAGCTTTCCGCATTGGAATTTCAAAAACACTATCAATTGCCGATAGTTCATCTATTGGACGCCAACCGCACATTTGAGAAAAAATATCACCGCGGCGGCTGGCCGTTTTTGATGCTGGCAGATAAAAAAGGTCAGGTTGTTTATAAAAACAATACGCTAATAGAGAGCGAGATGTCAAAAATCACCGGGCTGCTGGATGCGATGCTACGGCAACAGCCAGAAATCGAATTGATGACGATGGATGGAGTTTCCTACATGCCTGCGACGCTACAGCGGAGCGGTGAGAGCAAAAAAGCGCGTAGATGTGACAGATTCCCATCTCTGGCGTGTGGGCCAGACGGTAAAGTTTATGTTGTTTTTACTACTAACCGGAAAGGTAACAGTGATGTGTTTATTCGGGTGTTTGACGGAAAGGTTTGGTCTGGGGATAAACCGGTCGCTGCAACGGCTGCGGACGAATACGATGGTATGGTAGTGGCTGATAAGCAAAATCGAGTGTGGGTAAGCTGGACGAGTAATGCCGATGGTAAGAACTACAATATATTCGTGACATCGTTTGTCGAGCCGGTCGAGAGCTTCGCAGCCAAGCAAATTACCCATGCGTATGATGATGCGATGCATGCCCGGATGGCTTGTGACAACCAAGGTTCGGTGTGGGTGACGTATTATAAGTGGCTTAAAGAAGGCGGCCGAGGCGGAGGAGCGTCACGGGACAAAGAGGTGTATATACGCCGATGGAAAGACGGTAATTGGTCGGATGAAGTGCAGGTTAGCCCCACAGATGTTCCATGGTATGAGGACCACTCCGAGCCAGCAATTGCGGCTTACGGTAACAAGGCAATTGTGTGCTGGAGCTGGGATTATCATCAGCCCAAAGGATATACAAAAGATGCCAAGGAGCCCACGATTTTTGCGCGCGGCATTAGTGATGCTCTGAAACCCGGCAAAATCGTGGCTGTAAGCGGTAAAAATATAGATGTGACACCAGCAATTGCTGTTGGTAAAGATGGGCGTATCTGGTGTGCTTGGGACAGTCTCGGTAGGGAAGAGAAGTTAGACAGTGAAAGGAAAAATCTCTGCGTCGGGGAGGTGATATTCATAGAAAGTCCACGGGCAGAAACCCTCCTGTTGAGCAGGGCAGTGGTAAACGTGTGCACGCCGAGTTTTGCGGTAAGTCCAGAGGGTGCAATTACGCTGGCCTGGAGCGAAACATCCGACCTTAAAGGGTGGGTGCTGAAACAGGCAGAATTCGACCAGGTGCATAACCGCTGGTCAAAAGCAAAAACGATAGAGTCAAAAGGTAATCCAAGATATTGTTCAGCAGCGTATGATGGTAAAGGACAACTATGGATTGCGTACTCTGAAGAAACAGATATTGGCAGAGAGATAATTATCACAAAACTAAAGGACAAGGATAGTGTGGCTGCACCAGATAATATCATCCATAGAATTGTATCTGGGGTCCCTGATAATGAGCGAGCGATAGCGAAATTACGTTAGGCAATCGACGAAAAAC
>CAZKOQ010000029.1:13420-17293 GCA_964554425.1 uncultured Pirellulales bacterium
GTCCCTGATAATGAGCGAGCGATAGCGAAATTACGTTAGGCAATCGACGAAAAACATGGTAGTGGCTCACGATATTGGTAAAGATTTTTGCGTTGAAGGGGCTTCTTTGTCTGGTCTGAAAGGGCTTGCTGTCCCTGCATTTCACAGAATTCGTTCAAATTGGCCCCGTAGGAGAGTGTTAAAATAGCACGTATTTGCCCAAAAATGCACTTTCTTTTACCAACATCATGAGATTCTACCTGTTTTTTTGTTCAGACATTTTTGTTGTTGACGTGAGAGCAGGAATTTTGTATTTTTGTTTAGTAGCACGAATTTGATATTATTATGCGCAAATAGGTGACCAGATGAGATATAAGAATAAAGCAGCTTTTCATTATGTCTTTGTGTGCGGTGTTTTGGTTGTGCTGGCTGTGGTTGGCGTTTGGGCCGGGGAAGAACCTGCATCTTCGCCACAGGTGGGACGCAAGGGTGTAACGTTATATGTTTCGAAACTCGGTGACAATTCCGATGGTTCGAGCTGGGCAAAGGCATTTCATACAATCCAGGCATCGCTTCTGGCAGTGCCCGATGATAAGGGCGGTCATCGGATTGTGATTCGGCCGGATACATACGCGGAGGCGAATCTTTATCCATCATATAAGGGTGCGCCCGGGGCTTATAATCTCCTGGCCGGCGACTGGGACGGAAGCCACGGTTCGGGTGCAAAAGGGTGGGTTGTGGTGGATTCCGGTGCGCCACTGGTAGCGGTTCGCACGAATCCCAAAGCGCCGACAGGGAATCTGACTTTTATGATTCTGGATAAAGGAGAGCCGGATAAGGAGACGGGCTTAAAGAGCGTGGACTGGTGGGGGCCATGGAAATGCGACCCGAACTTTTCGGGGGTGATATGGGACAGGTGGATTTTTCAGCGGATTTATGCAACCGGTTCGGAAGGTGGAATTGGGTGGGATATGAGCAGTCAGGCGGGCGCGGAATTTTCTGCAATAGTCGAAGATTGCGTGGGCGTAGGGCGTTTTGCCGGAGCGGCGGTGATAGCGCATATAAACCGTCCGCAAGAGCCGGTTGTGTTTCGGCGGTCGTATTTTATGTGCTTAGATGTGTGGGGCGATGCGGGCGGCGTTTATGTTCGGGCGCACAATAAGACAATGCCTAAGTCGCCGGATGCAGTGTTTGAGGACTGCACAATTGTTGGGCCTGATAACGCCGTGCAGGTTGGGTATCCTGGATTTGTGGGCCATACGCGGTTGAAATTTAAGAATTGTCGGCTGATTGTTTTGAATTTTTCGCAGCCGCAAGGCACGCCTTCGACCGGCGTTATATACAGTGACATTGCAGGCAAGTTTCTGCACGTGGAGCTGGAGGATTGCTCGCTGATGGGATACAGAATTTTCGGAGCTCGCAACAACGATATGTTCTCATACAGCTTGAGAGGGCAAAATCAAGCGTATGTTCAGTATCGCCAGCCGGTGCCGGAGGGCTTTGAGCGGCTGCGGTTCTGGCCTGTGGAAGTTTTCAATGAGTTGTTGCCGGCCAGATACCAATAGGCAGGACCAGCCGTATAATGAATATCCCGCCGGGCTGTAGCTCGACGGCAGTTGAGCCGCCTAATGCTCGAACAATCCTTTCGACCAGAGCCAGACCCAAGCCGCAGTGAGCACCTGTATCGGCACGTGATACGTCAGCACGCCAGAAGCGGTCAAAAACTTGTGCGACTTGCTCGTTAGTTAATGAGCAGCCGGTGTTGGCAATACTAATTTCTATGGAATCGTCTCTCTGATGCGCTGTGACCCATATTTTCCCTGCTTTATCGGCATACTCAGCAGCATTGTCAAAAAGGTTTGATAGAACTATAGAAAGGCAATCCGGGTCAGATTCACAAACTATTTTATCAGGAATACGATTATCAAAAACGATATTGCATTTCAGTGCCTTATCTGAAAAAGACCGCCAGCAGGAATCAACCAATTTTGCCAGCTCAATTCGCGATTGACGGAAGGTCATCTGATGAGCATCTATCCGGGCCAGCGTCAACAGGTTGTTCGTCATATTCTGCATATTTTTGCTGATTTCCAGACACTGGGCAAGCGAACTTTGGTACTCATCTGCATCACGATTGCGCGCCAAAGTTACCTCAATTGTAGAACGTATCCCTGCCAGGGGGGTTCGCAATTCGTGGGAGACATCCGCAGTGAAGCGTCGCTCTCGCTTAAAAGCATCTTCGAGCCGGGACAAAAGGTCATTCAAGCGGTCTTTAATGGGCAACAGTTCGGCGGGCACATCCTCAGTTCCAATACGAGTCGTTAGATTGTTTTCTGTAATAGCGGCGATCTCACCGGCGATTGCGGTCAGCGGGCGAAGGCCTTGACGGACTGTCATGGCCGCGACAAGGACAGACAAGAGTGTCACGGCCGCCGACGCGAAAAAGAGCACCCACTGAAGGAACTTTAATTGGCTCAATATCGCCGTGCTGTCTCGTGCCACAGCCAACGTCAGTGGTTGTTCCTCTGTCGGCTTGCGGTCGCCATCGGGAAGTCGAGGTATGAAGCTGAAGCCCGCCACACGTTCGACTCGGCCACCGCTGTCTTTGACAGTTTTAAAGGCGGGTTTCTTGAGAGAGCCCGAGAGACGCGGCAGGTTGCCGCTATCCAACAGAGGGGACTTTGCCACCACCGTGCCGTCGAGGCGCCACAACTGGTAGTGCGTCGGTCTCTTGCGGTCCTGGAATTCCGGCATTTGCTGGACTTTGAACTCCATCTCGATTTCCTCCCCGTCAAGCTCCACCGAGGCAGCCAATATATGGGCTATCGATGCCAGTGAAGCGTCAAATTGCTTAACCAATGCTCCGCGTATCACTATGTACACCAGCAGGCTAAAGACGGCTAACAGCAGTATCAAACCGCCAATGATGCCGATAAGCAAACGAGCTCGGAGCGAACGAGTCACGATTGTGCCCCCAAAACGTAACCACGACTATGGACTGTATGTATCAAGCGAGGTTTATTCGGTCGTTCGATTTTTCTTCGCAGATACCCAATATACACGTCAACAACGTTACTGGATGCAGATGAGCTGAACTCATAGACATGCTCCCAGATGTCGCTGCGAGATACGGCTTGGCCGGCACGCATAGCCAGGTACTCCAAAAGAGCGTATTCCCGGGGTGTAAGCAGAATTTCCTCCTGGCCGCGCCAGACTTTTTGTCTTATCAAGTCAATCTGCAAATCTCTGATTTTGATGCGGGGATTTTTTTCTCGGTAGCTGCGGCGCAGTAAAGCGCGAATGCGCGCTAGAAGCTCCTCGAATGCAAAAGGTTTTATCAGGTAGTCGTCGGCACCAAGGTCAAGACCCTTCACCCTGTCTTGGACGGTATCTTTGGCTGTCAGTATCAGAACATGGGATTTTCGGCCTTGTGTCCTGATTTCCTTTAGGATTCCAAGACCATCCCTACCCGGCAGCATAAGGTCAAGGATAATCACGTCATAATCATTGCTCATTGCATACCACAGGCCCTCCTCTCCGTCACCAGTAGAATCCACTGCAAAACCTGCTTCACGCAGCCCTTTTGTAAGGGATTCTTGCAAAGGCCGATAGTCTTCTATAAGCAGCAGACGCATCTGAATACTCACAAAAAAAGACCGTTAAGGGGTAATATTTTATCACTTAGCGGTGTATGCTTCAATTGCGAAAGCCCAATGTGGCGCTACCTTTATTATTTTTCATCGTCGTTGTCATTATCACCGTCCTCGTCTTCATCCTGCTTGCTGAGAAGTGCTCCATCAGCAGCTACTTTTATCTCAACATCTTTTCATTCTTTTAAGAAATGATTCTTCCGTTCTATTCCTTCACGATGAGTTTTTGTAATTCTCGTTTTGC
>CAZKOQ010000030.1:0-17126 GCA_964554425.1 uncultured Pirellulales bacterium
CAAGAGAAGAAAGTGTGAATGCAGTCCTACTGGCAAAGACTATGTGCCATTACCTAATAGTTTATCAGAGGGCAGAGAAACTGGAACATAAGTTTCTCTTGAGTATTTTCCACATTTTGGGGTGATAGAAGGCACGAATTCTGGCCGAAGTCCGGAATAATCGCATTTTTTGCGGATGAAATAGCTGTTTTTGGCCTACGGTAGTTGTCTCTTTTGCTTATACGGAAATAGCGGTTTTTTGGCCAAAATCTGCGTTACTGGCCCCTGATTTCGCGCCTTTTATAAGTGGAAAGAAACATAAAATTCTTTAGTCATAATGACAAATGTGAATATTAGGATTTTGCTGTGAGTCGGAAAAATATAACATCTTGCAAAAGAACAGGTTATGTAATAGAAGTAAGATTGGGACAGGTGGCTTCTCGTCGGCTGGGTTGGGCCGGCAAGGAAGAGAAAGGAGGCGTGCCATGTTCGCGCCTAAATCCAGAGTCAATCTAAAGGTCGTTTTTTTAGCGGTGGCCGTGGCCATAGTAGTCCTTGTCGAGCCAATTTTGGCAGGTAAGGGCGGTAAGGGAGGCGGGTCCGGCGGTGGTGGTGGATCTGGTGGTGGCGGTAAGTCTGGCGGAGGCGGTGGGCAGGTGAGTCAGCGGTCCGAGCCGGCACGTTCTACTCCGAGGTCCTCGTCTTCATCGAGCGTCAATACATCTACACCTAAGGTTAGTGCGCCTGCACCGCGAGTTGAGTCGTCTCCACGGATGAATAGTTCCTCTGCGCCGTCCTTTAGCAGTCCATCGATAAGCTCCAGGGGAATTGACCGCCAGCCCAGTAGAGTAGCTACGAGTCCGGCACCGATGGCAACGTCTTCTGCTCCCCAGCCGGGACGGGTGGTCTCCAGCCCTCAACCCAAAAGTTCGGGTGGTGGCCGTCAGGTTACTGTCGAGCGTAGAGTTGTGTTTGACAGGTCACCTGTCTCAGAAAAGAACGTGGTCGGGGGCAAATCATCTGGAGGTGCTGTCAGCAGCGGGAGCTCAGCAGGGATAAAGATTGGTGGCCAGGGAGCGGCGAGTGTGCCTTCAGGTAGTAGTGTTAGCTCAGGGAAATCGCTGGCGGGCGGTGGGGATACTGATGCAAAAAGGAATGTTTCTGTTCCACAGGTATCGTCAGGGGCACGTGGAACACAACGAATAGACCCGGAAAAGACGAATCGGATTGGCAGTCGCATTGGCAAAGGAACGCCTGCGCCAGCGACAGTGGAGGAGAAACCATCCGTCAGTTCAAGCAACTTCCTGGGGCGCGACAGAGACAGTCGTATTGATAGCTCGGGCAGTGAGAAAAAATCGGCATCTCCAAAGGTTGATAAGCAAGTTTCTGTAGATGCAAGTAGTAAGTCAAACATAGATAAATCTGAGCGTGCTGGCGGCCCGCGCGACGATAAAAAGGCACCCATTGTCTCTGATGCAAAGGAGCCGGTGATTGGCTCAGACAAGGCCTCGCGTATAGGCGGCCTCATCGGAAAGGAAAAGGGTGACGGCAATTCGAGAGACAAGGACAGGTCCACAGCACCATCTCAATCTGAAAGAAGCGTCAAGAATGAGCCGGCGATTACAGATATAAAAGGGCAGAATAGCGGAAGGCAGCATAAGGACGATGCCGGCGAAAAGCTCCAGAGGAGCGGCGGTAAGGCACTTGTCAAGCCGGGCGTGCTTGGCAAAGATGCAGCGAAAAGTGCCGATGGGATTGGAAAAGATGTGAGGTTTGGCAGAGATGTGGATGCAAAAGGCATCGATTTAAGAGTAAACAAGCATGATGCTGCAAAGGGGAACACCATCATAAAGAATAGAATAAGGACCGAGATTGGGAACAAAACCGCAAACAGGGTGGTGAACAAATCTGAAGGTTGCAAAGTTCGAATACGGCGTAGTGAATGGGTGGGGTCTCATCATGTTATATATGAGGACTGCCCTCACTTAATAGACCACGGCTATCACTATGACCACGCATACATAGATTACCACGGGCGAATATGCCACAGGGTAATCTGGCCGGGCTATCACTACCTTGTGGGCTACAACTGGGGTCCGTGCCGGACATTCAGGTATGTCTATCCTTATTATCACCGCAAATATATCTTCGTCAGCATCGGCGGATACTGGCCGATAGAATACAATTGCGTGCGATACTACTGGTATGGCTATCACCCTTATGTCTGGTCCGGCTATTACCCGATGCCCTATGAAGTGCAGGGTGACACCTACAACTATTACACCTACAATTACTACTATGACAATGAGCCGGTCGGCGCTACCACAACTACTGAGCCAATCGAGACAACAAACTACATTAAACCTGTTGACCACACCACATTCGCAGATGTTCGTGAGAAGTTGGCTAGGCAGCAAGCTGAGCAGCCGGCGCCGGAGACGCTGGCCGATACTTTCTTTGAAGAGGGTGTCAAGGCTTTTGAAGTCAATGATTTCAATACGGCCGTTGTAAAATTTTCAAATGCGATGGAGCTTGCGCCCGGTGATATGATACTGCCTTTTGCCTACTCACAGGCCCTTTTTGCCAATGAGCAATATACGGAGGCAGCGGTTGTGCTTCGGTCGGCCCTGGTGAAAGTTACACCGGACAAAGAGGGCGTGTTTTATCCACGCGGCTTGTATTCCAGCGACGATATACTCTTTGAGCAGATTGCTCAGCTCAAGGAGAAAGCCGGGCTTTATAGCTTTGATGCGGATCTGCAGCTTCTGTTGGGCTATCAATTGCTCGGTGTAGGCGAGATTGATGAGGCAGTTGAGCCAATAAGCAAGGCAAGCGAGGATTTGGAAAATGCCTCGGCAGCAGGGGTGATGCTGAAGTTGCTGGAAAAGATGAAAGCAAACGGGGATTCGCAAGCTACTAAACAATGAGAATTATGATACCACGTGGGGTATCCCACTGTGGTTTGATGGGTCCAAGGGCAATGAGAAGCAAACATCTGCCAACATTGACGATTGGTTTATTTATCACCGGAATCGTGACCGGCCTTTCCGGGGCAGGCCAATGGCAGGAATTTTGCATTTCGCCTACGACTGATGACCAGGAAGAGCCGGATGTTTATGGCAACATCGTCGTCTGGCAGCAATATCTTTACGACTATGCGGACTATGATATTTACGTTGCGGATTTGACAGAGCCGGGTGATATGGTAGTCCTTATTATCGGCGACCAGAGCGACCAAACCAATCCGGCTATTTACGAGAATACCATTGTCTGGCAGGATTATATTGTGTGGGAGAGTGGAGCGGATTGGGATATTTGGATGGCAGATATTAGTGACCCGACGAATCCTCAGTTGTATGCGGTCTCCGATATTGCCAATAACGACGAACGGTGCCCTGTCATTAGCGGCAATATGGTTGTCTGGCAAGATGGACAGGTAGGCGATTTTGACATTTGCGGGGCGGATATTACCGACCCCGAATATCCGCAGGAATTTGCTATCTGCACTTCCACGTTTAATCAACAGACCCCCGCTATATACAGAACTACTGCGGTCTGGCAGGATGATTTCTACGGCGACCAGGATGTCTTTGGCGCCGACATCTGGCAAAGGAACAGACCGGCTGAGTTTTCTTTGGCGGCCTTTGAAAACAACCAGAAAAATCCTGCCATTTGCGGTGACATAGCGGTCTGGGCGGATGATTTTTTTGGCGACTGGGATATTTGCGCGGCAGATATTTCCGACCCCAATAATCCTCTGGAGTTCTCAATTACTACGGACATATCAGACCAGACAAATCCCGATATCAATGGCAAAATAATTGTCTGGCAGGATTACCGAAATAACAATTGGGATATATACGGCTACAATCTTACTACGCAGCGGGAATTTCAAATCACGGACAATAGTTATGACCAGATTCATCCGGCTATAAGCGGCAATGTGGTGGTCTGGGAGGATAATCGCAATGGAAGCTGGAATATATACGCCGTGATGCTTATTGGGCCGGAAGTTGCGGCCTGTAAATCTAAAATAGACGGCGATGTGAACGGCGACTGCAAAATTGATTTGACCGATTTTGCGATGATGGCTTCTGGGTGGCTGGATTGTAACCTCCAGCCGCAGGGGGCATGCTGGCGGTAGCTTGTTGTGCCGTTGCCGACCGGCTTGGGATTTCAGTTGGCAGCGGCTATGCGATAAAAGACGGATTTGGTAAATGTAGTTTTGATGGAGGTATAAAGAAATGGCCAAGAATCTAATGACAATTATGACGGTAGTGGCAGTGAGCTTAAGCTCGGTATTTGTCGTGGGCTGCGAAAGTGACGCGCAGACGGGTGCTGCTCTTGGTGGGCTTGGCGGCGCAGGTATCGGCGCGATAGTGGGACATCAGCAGGGCAAGGGCGCCGAGGGCGCGCTAATCGGCGGAGCGGTCGGAGCCGGCGCCGGGTATCTACTGGGCAACGAACAGGACAAGAAGAAGGCACAGGCCGAGCGGGCTGAGCTGCGTGAGGAAATGAGTTACGTTACCGTCAATATAACCAACAGCAACGGCTCTGTAAGCCAGGTGCTGCTGCGAAAGCAGGGAGTCGGCTACGTCGGCACAAGAGGTGAATACTATAACACATTGCCGACCGGCGAACAGTTGCGACCGGTATATGGGTTTTAGCAACTGTGCAGCCATTATGGCGTATCGAATATAAAGGTTTTTGAAAGCCGCTTTATCCTTAATTCTGCTTCTATTTGGCTATTGAAAAACACGCTACTTTGAGATATAATTTTACTTGGCAGCAATTGATTGAGCAACTGATTGGTAGAGCAGGAGCTTCGTATTACGGTCATTTATGTAAAACGAGGCAGGGATAATAAAAAGCACAAGACGTAAAGAGTGGGAATGGATAAGCGGCTGCGAAACGCCCTGAAAGGGCTGACGGACATAGACATCGAGCGGCGACGCCGGGCAATGGAGCCGTTTGAGCGGGCGACGTTTGATGAATTCAAAAAGGTTTTATACCACCACTTAGGCAATGAAACAGAATGTGAGGATGTATTAGAAGATGTTTATGCCGATATTTGGGAAAAGCCGGACTATCTTCGGAATGTTACCAATGAAAAAGAGCTGGTCAGAACCGTGTATCTGTATTATATGCGGCGGCGTTTGAGAGAGGTATATAGAAGAATGAACCGGCACCTGCATTTGTCGCAGACGGATTTGAAGAACCTTGTTGCCCCGAATTTAGGGATTCTGGAGATGATGGGACAATCCGAACTTAGGCAGGTTCTTCGGCGGCTGCTAAATCGGCTGAAGGCAAGGGAGCGACGGGCTATTGAGCTGTGGATGCAAGGGATGTCGAACCGTGCTGTCGCAAATGACCTTAAGACGACGGTGGGTGCCGTGAAGATGCTGGAGTTTAGAACTATATTGAAGCTAAGAGAGATGTTCAGAGGTTACTGCCGCGAAGACTAATGCGACTTTATCTTTAGGAGTGAGAGACAATGCCTGACGACAACAGAGAAATCCAGGAGCTGCTGGTTGATTATGCGAGCGCATTGCGTGATGGCTGCATACCGACTTTTCTAAAATCACTTACCCGCGAGGAGGCACAGAGAATTGCTTCTTCTCGAGAGTTCTGGGATGCCGCCGAGGTTGTGCGGGTTCTCAATAGTGCCGGGTTTGCCGATAAGGCCGTGACGGCTAATGTGAGTTTGTTTATATCCCGCGTCGATGCTAAGATAACATCACGGTTGAAGAAGGCAAAGGCGGTGTCAAAAGAAAAGCACGGCGTTGGCCATCCGCTGACCAGGACAGAAAAACCCGAGAAGCCGATATGATTCTGGAGTGCCACCAGTGTTCGTCCTGCTATTTTGAGGACAAGGAGCCGTCCTCACGGATAGACCCTTCCACTATTACGGCGCGTCAATCAAAAGTTACTTTCAGAAATGTGCTGGTGGTATTTGTCTGCATCGAGATATATGACAGCAAGGGAGAATTGAGGGAGGCGGTTGAAGAGTTTGTGGCGCTCTCACATCTTATAGGTAAAAGGCCGATTGTATTATGTCCAAATGTTCATCTGTCGATTGACAGAGCTTGCGAGAAGGACGCGGTGGCACTGGTTGGGGAGCTGGAAAAAATGCTTGTGGCCAAGGGATTTGACGTGCATTGCCTGTCATTTGGCTATCACAAGCAATATGGAGTGGAAATTAACGGCAATGTCGGCAGCGTAGTTGGCAGAAGGTTTTATGGCTCAGAAGAAAAGCAGTTTTTGCGGCTCTTGACGCGGCTGGGTATATGTCCTCCGGATACCCTGCCGAGCAATATGCCCTCCTGGGCGAAGGTTTTAACTGAGCGGCAGTTGAAAGTATTGGGGAGCCGAAAAGAAACATATCACGTTGCAAAGCAAATGCTTCGCGACCAGCTTGATGCTACGGCTTACGGAGAGCTATGGACCTGTATGTTGTTTGAGGGTGAGCGGCAGCCGGTAGAGGATTATTTAAGCACTCTTCATGAAATTATAGAAGATTATCCCGATGTTACAGTGCATCGTGCAATGAATATGAGTATATCCGCGTTCTGTAACGAAGCACGCTCTCTATTTCGTAAGTATCCTGAGGCCATCAAATCAGGGCGACTGCGGATTTATAATAGTAAGGTATCTGATTTGGAGTTTCTGCTGTCCAGGCCTGCAGTGCTTCTTGCCTTCCCGCAAATACCCCAAACAGCCGGCACGCACGCAGGAGAAATATCGTTTGGAATCTACTGCAAGGATGAAGACTTCGCAAGAAATCTGATTCAGTGGTACCGCACCTTTCTTGTCGATTCGCGATTTGGCTGGATTCGCACGGAGGCAGAGTTGGATGCAACGATAAACGAGCTGGAGGAGGAGAGGTTCCAAGATAGCCGTTAAATTACTGTCGAGACCGGCTCTTGCGAACGTATCAGCGGATTGGGGACAAGATATTGGATAAAATATTATCTGTTGTTGCTGTTGTAGCTTACACTGGTTTGCTTGTGCTTGTGGCAATACGAGCGCGGGTCGCACGGGAATTTGTGGATTTCTCGCTGGCGAGACGGGCGCTTCCGCTGGCGCTTGTTTTCGGCAGCATCTCTGCTGCTTATGTGGGGCCGGGATTCTCAATCAGCTTTGTAGGCAGGGGATTCGAAAGCGGCTTTCTTTTCTGGGGGGTTGGGTTAGCATACGCCGTCCAGAATATTTTGGTGGGGCTGTTGATTGCACCTCGGCTGAGGAGCTTGAAGGACTGTCACACCCTCGGTGACGCCATAGGTCAGAAGTATGATAAAAAATGTCATATCCTTGCAGGTGTTATTTCGGTCGGTTTGTGTGCTGGGTTTGCTGCGGTTATGGCCAAAGCCGGCGGAATTGTGCTCAGCAACATCTTCGGTCTTCCGAACTGGGTATCGGTTGCGTTGGTTGCTGGGGTTACGGCTGCATATACGACCTTTGGAGGTCTTCGCACAAGCGTTGTAACCGATGCCTTTCAATTTGCTGTGTTTTCGATATTTCTGCCTCTCATATTGTTGGTTGCGATTGCCTTTCATTTTGAAGGTGGCGCTGCCGCTTTTGCCAGAGAAGCATCTGCTGCTACCGGAATAGGCATAAGTTCCACGCCTGTTATTGAAATAGTAGGCCTTGTGGCGGCATTTTTGCTTGGAGAAACCCTCATACCGCCTTACGCCAATCGGGCGTTAGCGTCAAAAACGACACGGGTGTCGCGGAATAGTTTCATATTAGCGGGCATATATAGTTCGGCGTGGTTTATGGTGATGGTCTCGCTTGGGATTGTGGCCAGGACTGTCGTTCCCGCTGATACGGATAAGGACCACGTTCTTTTGAACTTGGTTAAAGCGATTATGCCGTTGGAGGGGCACGCTCTTTTGTTGGTTGTTCTGATGTCGGTAATTATGTCCAGTCTTGATTCGCTGCTGAACGCCGGCGCCGTGGCATTCAGCCAGGACGTTGTCAGGCCGTTTGTGAATTTGTCGGACAAAGCGGCTCTCAATATTGGCCGCAGTGCGACCGTTGCGATAGCGGTAGTTGCAGCTCTTAGTGCAACTGCTGTCCCCGGTATTATTGAAGGGCTGCTTATTTGCTACAGTATTTGGGCCCCGGCGATTCTTCCTGCTGCTATTATTGGCTTGTGGAGCAAGCATCCTCGGCCTCTTGCCGGACTTTTATCTATGTCTGTCGGCACGCTCGCTGCAGTAACATTTCAGTTCATCTTGCCTTCGGCGGTCAATGTGCCCGCGATTATTCTGGCCCTCGGCGCAGCACTTCTGGCGTATTTGCTGGGTATTTGCTTGGGTGGCATGAGTATGGAATGTAAGGAATGGAAGTAGCTCTCCTGATTACCGTTGTCATTGGCGCTTTGTCTATAATACTGAGCGGTATCTGGGTTGGGGTCGCTCTCGTTCGTGCTCTTTCTACACCGCCAGTTAAACCTGATACTCAATCGCACGCCAATGATAAAACCGATGGTCTCGGTAGCTCAGGGACGTCTCATACATAAAAAAACACCAATATATTCAATCAACGAGTTTCATTCTTTTCAAAGGACTTTACAATAGTTCTGTTTGCTGGCATAGTAGTCTGCAAAAGGTGTCTGTAATATTTACATGCCGTAGCCGTTTTGAAATGCTTGCTTAAAAGGAGTGTGTTTATGCGTAAGCCAATTTTCATTTGTCTGCTATCTCTGGTAATATCCGTCATCACTCAAGCTGAGATGGTGCGGTTGGAAAACGATGGTTTTGTAGTTGAGGTAAATGATGTTACAGGCCGCTGGTTTCTGTTAGATAAACAGTCAGGCGCCAGGTGGCCTTCGGAAGGAATGGCTGGGCCAGGTGCAGCGGAATGGTTGCAAGGCGACTTTGTCAGAGCTGAGAGGCCGGATGAGAAATCGGTATGCCTGCATAAGAATGGGGCGTCTGTTATCTTTGCTCTTGTCGATGAGGGAAGGGCACTCGAGATTCGTTACGAAGGTAAGGGAGATGGTGTTGTCCGTGTGCTTAATGAGGCGTTGGCTATTACGGATGTTGAGGGTGGCTACGCTATTGTTCCCTGCAGGGAAGGGCTGTTAATTCCAGCCGATAGCGGTAAGACATTTAAGCAGATGTTCGGCACATCTGATTACGAGGGCTGTCACCTGAATATGCTTGGCTTTATAAAGGGCGGCTCAGCGCTCGTTGTAACCTGGGATGATGCTTATGTGTTTGCGGAATTGGAGAGCACCAGGCCCACAGATAAGCCATATCGTCAGAGATTGATGGCAACGCTGGAACTGCGGCGCAGTGCAAAATCGGTGCGATTGATGCCGCTGGGTAAGGGCGATTGGAATACGGTCGCAGCCGGATACAGGCGCTATGCCCAGAAGCGGGGGCTTGCGGTAACGTTGCGGGAGAAGATTCGCCGCCAGAAGAATGTTGAGCTTATGATTGGTGCGGCCAATGCGAAGTTGTGGACCTGTCTTGCGAGGCGTATGAACGATGAGAGCACAAAGGAAGAGTCGGTTAAGGTTCACTGGACGTTTGATGAGGCGGCCCAGGTTGCGGAGCACCTGCGTAAAGATGTGGGTATTGAGCGGTGTCTATTCATTGTGGGCGGGTGGACGGAAGGCGGCTACGACTGCCGACATCCCGATAATCTGCCGGCTAATCCTGAATGCGGCGGTAATGAAGTGCTGGCAAACGCCATCAAGCGTATCCAGGCGTTGGGCTATATTGACTGTCTGCACGATAATGTGCAGGATATGTATCGCGATGCAAAGAGCTGGGACCCGGCTTTCATTGAGAAGCATCAGGATGGCTCGCTTATTCAGGGCGGCCGGTGGCTGGGCGGGCGGGCGTATATGGTATGTGCACCCAAGCAATTAGAGCTTGCTAAGAGGCCGCAAAACCTGCCTGAAATTTATAAGTTGTTTGCGCCGCGTAGCTATTTTATTGATACGACTTATGCGGTTGGGCCGCGGGAGTGTTTCGACCCGAACCATCCTATCGGTCGAAACGATGATATCGGCTGGAAGATTCGGCTAAGCGACTATGCTCGTGAGGTGTTTGGCGTCTTCGGCAGCGAGTGCGGCAGGGAATGGGCGCTTCCTCACAGCGACTTCTTTGAGGGAATTGTAGGCGTATCGGGGCGGTATTACCATAACCTGAAACCAGAAGACTTGGGAGCAACAGTTTTTCCATTTTTTGAAATGGTCTATCATGACTGCCAGATATGCTACGGCAAATATGGCTATGACGCGGATAAGACAGCAGAATATGTTGCTCACCATATTTTGTGTGCGCGTCCACTTCATTACCACTCATTTCCCGACCACCTTTACTGGAAATCGTGGAGCGGTCAAGGTAAGCAAACCGAAGACTCGCAAAAGGCCGACCTGGCGTGTTATACGCGCAGCGACAGCGGCTGGGCCGAGGGGATGCATCCTACAGACGTTTTTTTGAAGAATACGCACGAAATTTTGGGGCCGCTGCATAGTGCAACTGCCCACGAGCGTCTGACGCAGATGAAGTTTATTACTAAAGACCATACACTAAGACAAGCCACCTACGGAGACGGTCAAAACGCGACAGTAGTTGTCGTGAATTTTGGCACAACAGACGCAAAAATTACATCCAAGCTGGGAAGGGGTGTCGTTTTGCCGCCGTATGGATTTCTAATCGAGGGGCCGCATTTTACGGCTTTCTATGCGAATCAATGGGGCGGCGAAGAGTATCCCAAAGGCGCCTTGTTTACACTACTGGCGATGGATGATAAAGATTTGCAGGAATCCCAGCGTGTGCGAATATTCCACGGGTTCGGTTCGGATGCGATTCGGTGGAAAGGCAAGCTCTATAATGTGCAATGCGAGCAGATAATCGAGCCCGAGTAGCATTGGCGTAAATTGCCGGTCGGAGCCGTCCCCTGCCATGCGGCTTGAAAAGGTTCTGGCCGCATCGTGGGATGTATTTTAGGGCTTTTGTTTCAATTTAGAAAGCTGTGCCTTTGCCCAGGCGTGACTTAGATTCAACTGGGCGGCTGTTTCAAGTTCTGCTGCGGCCTGGTCACGCAGGCCTTTGCCGAGATAACCCAGGCCGAGTGTGTAATGGGCATCGGCTTTGCGGGCTTGTTCTGTTTCTTGCTCGCCGAATTTTGCAAAGACGTCTATCTCTGCCTTTTGTGCAATCCTGGCTTTTGCATCATCTATCAATTCCTCATATATCTTGTCCGGCTGGTCTTTCTGGCCCAGCTTCTCAAGGGAAAGTGCCTGGTAAAATCGTGTTTCGGGCCATTGCTTAGTGTTCTTCTGGTCGGCTGCTTTCTTGTAAAACTGACCGGCTTTTTCGGTGTTTCCCAGTGCCTCATAGGCGGCGCTGATGTAGTATGCAACCTGCGGGGCGCGTCTATCGTTTTTGGGTCTGCCGACAGAGAGGTTTTCGGGATATTCGGACGCTGCGATGAAGTCTTTGAGAGCTTCATCGGGTTTGTTATTGTCGAGGTGCTGGATGCCTCTTAGCAGGTGAGCATCGACATACACATCGTGGATTTCGCCGCCGCCTTCGCGGACATAAAAGTGGTTCTTTGCTAAAAAGTCAATCGCCTCGTCATACCTTCCCACCAAAACAAGAACCGTAATTTCGCGCAGGAAACTGTCATTTCGCTTAACCACCGTTTTGTGATTCTGCTCAAGAAGAGCGAGCCGTTTTTGCGGTGATACGTTACCAAGCTCATAGAGATTATCCAATTCGACATAAAGCCGCGGGTCGTTGTTATTGCAGCCAATAGCTTTTTCGTAGCTGGTGATGGCTTTGGTGATGTCACTGTGTTTTCGGTAATATGCCCATCCGAGGTTGCGGTTGACAATAGCAAATGAATCGTCGATCGAGCGTGATTTCTCCCACATCTGGACGGCTTTCTCCGGCTGCAAATCGTAAAGGAGATTGCCGAGGTAATAATAGGCCCGAGCATCAGAAGGGTTGCGCTCGATGGCAAAATTGAGAACATCTATTGATTCCAGCCGAAATGGAAAGCAGTAATCACTCGGCATTTTCGTTGCCAGGGAGAAGTATTTGGAGGCCTCGTTTGTATTGCCTTTTTGTTGGTAGGAGTAACCGAGGTAGTAATAAACAATTGGATATGTCCCCACGAAGTTCACCCCGTTAGTGGGGGTCATCTTATTTTTTACTGGTCGCAGAAGGACTTCGATTGCCTCGTCCCACAAATCACAATTGCAATAGTCAACGGCGAGTTCCAGATAAGATTCCACCTCGTCTCGCATTTTTACTGTCAGGTCGGTCAATATCTTTTTTGCTCTGGTTTTTGAGCCGAGGGCGGATTCGGCAAGATACAGCTCGTTCATAGCCAGAAAATCAAGCTGGTCAATGGCGATGACATCCGAAGCAGTTTGCTTTGCCTGTTTGGGATTTCTGAGTTTTCGCAGAAATATCGCTTTAAGGTCCAGCGCCTTTGTATTTAAAGTATTTGTGGAAAGCGAGCAGTCAATCTGTTCAAGGGCAGAGACAAAATCCTGCTTTTGACAGGAAAGCTCAGCTAACTGATAGTAGGCAGCCGAATGGAAGGCGTTATCCCAGGTTGCTCTATAAAATGCGTCGTATGCCTCGTCGAATTTTTTCTGTGCTCTTAGAGCAATGCCAAGCTGATAGTATGCCTCGGTATTGCCCGGCCTTGTGTATTCGGCGGAGATTCTTTCGATGGCCTTTCTGAGCTTGGCCTCGGCTTCACCGAACATACCTCGCTTATTGTAATTTATGCCGATGATTGTGTTTGTGCGGCTGTCACCTGGGTCTCTTTTTAATGCCTCTTCGTAATATGCACATGGGTCCACACGAGGATTGTGAATCTGTTCTAATCGCAGGCCTGTGAGGTAAAGTTCTTCAATTGTTTTTATATCTTTTGGAGCAGGCGGGGACTTTACGACCGCCGGCAAATTCGGATGATATGTTCTTTCGACGGGACGGTATGATATGAGGGACTCATTGGTTGATGTAAGCAGGGAAACCTCCAGGTCGGATTCTTTAGTTCCGGCTGGCACCGGCACGTCTTTTATGAAAGGTTTGTCGGGGCTGATGTCGATTTGCTGCTGGAAGACCAATTTATCAGCGGCTTTCAGGTACACTCTGGCATTTGAATATTGCGAAGTTGTATAGAAACCAATCTTTGCAGTGTTATCTGATTTTAGTTCGAGATTCGCGGCTGCGTTCAAGTTCGCATTTTTGAATCCGCCTATGTCCCTGACCGGATACCAGTATTGTTTGAAAATCTTCACTTCGTATGGTTTTATCCAGCTATAGTCGGGCTGATTATCTGAGTAGCCACCCGACATCAGTTCGGCGTAAGGGCCATCGGTGTCGGTGAGGATTTTGTCCCACATTCGGCCAAATGGTCCAGGGCTCCATTCCCACAATTTTGCGCCGCAAACGATGTGGTGGTTGCCTGTGTGGACGACGCCGGCTTGTTGGCCGTGGTCGTAGCCGCCGAAGAAATCTTCTTCGAGGTCCCAGGCGAAAAATGAGACCGGCTCAGGATGGTTTTTCCACCGGCTCAGATCCACGCCTTTGTAATCGACTCCGCGATACACTTCGTTTGAAATCGGCCAATGTGCAAAATCATTTTTCGAGTGGAACGTAGCTGCCTGCACGCTCGGTGGGAAAATAATCTGATAATCATCGTTGGCGTGGACGGCGGCATTTGCCCAATACAGTATCGAATGTGGGAAAGGGGTTCGATTGAAAATTTTTATCGTGGCTTCGATATAGGATTTGCCCGGATAAAGCGTGACGCCGATTATCCACTTCATTCTGTGACGGCGTTCCGTCTCACCGAACCATATTGTTTTACTGCCATCGGGATTTTCGGCCAGTGTGTAATCGACCGGCATAAAAGTAGTGTTTCTATGGTGATGGAAGACGCACCATTCGATTCCGCCGGAAATCCATGCGCCTAACATCCCGATTAGTGCGGGCTTGATGACGTGCTGATGGTAGAAAATTTCGTAATTGTTAGTTTTGTCCAGGGCGGAAAATAACCGACCGCCTATCTCAGGCAGAATCGAGAGCCGGATGTATTCGTTCTCAAGATAGGTGGCCTTATAGGTTTTTTCCTCACGGATGCCCATCAGCTTGTCCTGGACCGCGTATGGATAAATTCTTTTTTCCGCACCCTGATAAGACTCATTAGTGTAGAACATCGGATTGAGGTCGGGACTGTCGAGCCGATAAGTAGGCAGGACAAGCGGCTCTTCCCAGATTTTGACAGACGGTTTGGCAATGCCGATGGTCGTCGGGAAACAGACCAGGATAACTGCCAGCCACGTTAGAAAAAGGAAGCTGTAGTGGCCCTTTAGCTCTGGCCCGACTTGTTTTTCTAACATGGCCAGCAGATATTTTTTACCTTTCATTTTGCAACTCCATTAACGAACTCCCAAAATGTTTCTTATCGCCAAAATCGCTGCAATGGTATCAGAACCGGCATACATAGACAAGACCTGCGCGGGCACAATCAATAATCTTCCTCGAAAAATACCATTTCTGATAGTTGCATTTTTTCAGTAAATCTGGTAATATATCTCGCAAAGGAGGCAAAGATGTTCAGACTGATAAGGGTTAGGGTGCTTGTCCTGATAGTGACGCTGTCTTTCAGCAGCTTTGTGGCAGCTAAGTGTCCTGTGGGTGACCTAAATAGGGACTGCCAGGTCGAACTGGAAGACCTGCGGGTTCTCTTTGAGTGGTGGTTGGTTCACCCAGAAAGTTCAGCCGACCTAAACGGCGATGATATCGCAGATATGGCTGACCTTGCCTTATTAGCTATAAATTGGTCAGAAACTGGTATTCCTTTAGTAATTAATGAATTTTTGGCGTCCAATAGCAACACTAAACCACCAGATCCGCAGGGCCAGTTTGACGACTGGGTCGAGATTTATAACTTTGGAAATAAGGCCATTAACACAGGTGGAATGTACCTGACGGATGACCTGAATGCTCCCGCTAAGTGGCGGATTCCCAATAATAACCCATCTGCAACTACCATCCCTTCCAATGGATATTTATTGATATGGGCCGACAACGATACCGCGGACCCCGGTTTGCATGCAAATTTTAAACTTGATGCTGACGACGGTGAAGAAGTAGGCCTCTTCGACATCGATGGCAGCACTTTGATTGATAGTATCAGCTTTGGTGAGCAGACCACAGATATTTCCTATGGTCGATACCCAGATGCCTCTAACAACTGGCGATTGATGGTTTCTCCCACACCTGGCGGTCTAAATGTCAGCATCTACCAGGGTATTGTTGCCAATATGGAATTCAGTCGTGATAGCAGTCTGTGCTATGCGCCATTTTATGTCACAGTAATTACTGAGACCGAGGGAGCTTTGGTGTATTACACGCTCGACGGTAGTAGTCCTTTCAATTTCGCTCGTGGTATTCCAACTGGTACAAAGTATAGCGGTCCTATCTACATTGGCAATACCACGATCCTGAAGGCAGTGGCTTGCAAGCCTGGCTGGAAACCTACCGATGTGGCGACGCGAAAGTACACTTTTCTCGCGGTCGATGTGCAAAGCTTTAGTTCTAACCTGCCGATAGTCGTCATTGACACCTTTGGCGCGGCTGTCCCCGAGACCACGCAGACGCCAGCTTTTGCCAGCTTCATCAGCACTACAACGCAGGGCAGGGCTAATATTACCGACCAACCCGAACTTACTTGTCGGGCAGGCATCAATATTCGTGGCAAAAGCTCAATGAGCTTTCCGAAAAAGCAGTATCATTTTGAAACCTGGGACGAATATGATGACGACAAAGATGTCCCCGTTCTGGGCTTTCCCGCTGAATCAGACTGGGTTCTGCAAGGACCTTATTCAGACAAGTCGCTTATGCGCAATGTGTTGGCCTACCAGTGGAGCAATGATATCGGCCGCTATGCGGCCCGCACTATGTTTGTTGAGATGTTCCTTAACACCGACCGCGGGGATTTATCACGGAGTGATTATATTGGTGTGTATGCGTTTATGGAAAAGATCAAAGCCGGCGAGAGTCGCGTAAATATAACAAAACTTGAACCGACTCATAACGCTGAGCCGCAGATAACGGGTGGATATATTATCAAAAAAGACAAGCTTGACCCGGACGAGCAGACATTCCAGACCAGCACTGGTTTGCTCCTAATATATGTTGAGCCGAAAGGAACTGAGATCACCCAGTCACAGAAGAGCTGGATCAAGGGCTACCTCGATGAGTTCGAGTCTGTCTTGTACGGACCGTCCTTCGCTGACCCTGTCAATGGGTACGCCAAGTACATCGATGTGGATTCATTTATCGACCACCACATCCTTGTCGAGCTGGCCAAAAACATCGACGGTTTTCGGCTCAGTACATATATGTTCAAGGACCGAGGCGGCAAGTTAAATATGGGGCCAGTATGGGACTACGACTTGTCGCTCGGTAATGCAAACTACCTTGAGGGCTGGAAACCTGATGGGTGGTATAACAGCTTGCTGGGTAATGCTGATTATCCGTGGTGGAGGCGCCTTTTTGAGGACCCTCAGTTCCGACGGCGTTATGCCAGTCGATGGTCCGAGCTGCGAAAGAATGTGTTCGCTACAGAGCGATTGCTTCCAAATATCGACAATTGGACGAAGCTATTGGATGAGGCACAGGTGCGGAACTTTGAGCGATGGCCTATCCTGGGTTCCTATGTCTGGCCGAACTGGTTCATTGCGAATAGTTATCAAGAGGAAATAGACTGGATGAAGAATTGGCTTAAGAATAGACTGACGTGGATGGACAACCAGATCGGCAGGGAATTTACTGGACTCGTAGCGAACTGGATGATGGATGAAGCGGGTGGTAATCTTGCCTACGACTATGCTGGCGGCAATACCGGAACTCTCTACGGAGGGCCGGTCTGGCAACCAACCGGTGGGTGTGTAAATGGAGCGCTCGAACTTGATGGAAATAACGATTATGTTACAGCCGGCTTTGTCTTGAATCCGGCAAGCGGGCCGTTCAGTATATTCGGCTGGATTAAAACGGATGTGGCAGGGCGAGTGGCCATATCTCAGAGAAGCGGCACGGGACTTGGCAGAAGCTGGCTTTGCACCACGTCACCCGATGGCAAATTGATGACCGACA
>CAZKOQ010000031.1:0-16770 GCA_964554425.1 uncultured Pirellulales bacterium
ACCTGGAAACCAATCTTGCCCGCATCGGTCGTCTTATCGTGCACATCGGCTACCTTGCGGTCGTTGAGCCAAATCTGAGTGTGGTCGCCCTCCGCCCGGACCTCAATTGTATTCCAGCCGTCGCGGTTCACTATGGCCTTATCCTTATTCATTGCAAGAAACGTCTTGCCGGGACAATACAGCGTCCCCGAATAACATTCAGGGTCTTTATACTCCAGAATGTCCGCCTGATATGCCTTTTGCGGCGATTGATACCTGAACCACACGCCGCTGTTGCAGGGCCACTCGGTGCGGTAGGTAACTTTCAGCATAAAATCTTTATACGAATCCTTCGTAAATAAATCACCCGGCGCATTATTCGGGCCCTGAGTCCCAACCAGCATTCCATTCTGCACAACCCACTTAGCATTACCGATGGACTCCCAACCGGCCAGGTTATTTCCATTAAATAGCGGTAGGAATCCCTCTTTTGTTTCGGCAGCGGATTTTCGCTCGGATACCGTCCTCGCACATCCTCCCAACAAAATCAATACCATCACACATCCAATAAAGATTCTCCGTAACATACTTCACTCCTTTCATATACTCGTGGTTCGATTCACCAAAACGCTTTGGCAGCCCATAGTTTTACACCTTTCGCCTCTTGCGATGGCAGACTTATTTGCCGGGCGTTGGAGGATTGGCTGCTATCCAGTTGTTCGGGTCGTTACCGTAAAGACTTTCAGACACCCGGCTCAGCGACGCCCCGCCGCCGTCCGCATCCAGAGGCCACGGAATCTCATTATCATAATTTATCATATCTACGCGTATGTAATGACGCTGGCCAAGCCCATCAACGTCGCCAGGCATACTAATATAAATCTTTTCGCCGCCATTGTCCAGCCGGCCGTCACCCCATTCAAATATCTTGACACCGCTGGGAACACCCGGATACTGCGACTGAAAAACATTCTTATTTTTCACAAGAAGCAGATACCCATTCGCAGGTATGTTTGTATTGGCAGGCAGATTATAGTCAATGCCGAGGTCTGCATCGTGGAGCTTCCATGTGTTGCCTTCTAAATCGAACAAATCAACCTTGCTGCCGGTAATATTGTGCAGCTCCACAAACTCCGCATCTCTGTTGGATAGCGGGTTATACATAATCTCACTGATTATTACCGGCCCGACTTTTGGATACGCATTTAGCCAACCCGGCGTGTTTTGGCTCATCGCCACAAAGTCAACGGTGTTGATACTCTTTTTTAGATAACGTCCGAACGCTACTGCGGTCTGGGAAGCACCAAAATCCTCCACCTCCTGGTAACCGGTCAGAACATCGCCGGAGGCAGAAGACAGGCATAACTTCTCGCCGTTTTCGCTGAGCCGGAATACCTCAAGACAACCTTGGTCGTTCGGGTCGGCAAAGTCCGTGTTTTCATAGAAAATAGAATATCCATACCGGTCAATCACAGTGCCCTCGGCAATTCTGTATTTCATGGGGGCTGTGTCGCTATCGCTTAAGAACCACCCGCCGATGTTTATGGGCTGGTCTGTTGCGTTGTGCAGTTCAATCCAGTCCGGCTCGTTGGCGTGAGAATGCGCCAGCACCTCGTTTATCACTACATCTCCGGGATTTGGAATAATACCGCTGTCGTCCTCGCCCGGCGACCCGCCCCAATAGACGCTCGCACGCCAGCTTTCTTTCTCGCCCCAGCTATTCGGGTCGGGATTGGTCGGCTCTATTATGGTTAGAGAGAAACCTTCGCCATCGGTCAACGGGCGCCAGCCATCCTTATATTCAAAATCCAAAATCGTTTTCCCTACGGCATCTTCTAATCTAATTCTTTCGCCTGCGTTTTCTAAACTGCCTGTGTATTCGCCGGCTATATTAACGCCTGTGCCATATTCGCTCTCAAATGCCTGCCGGTCTGCAACCACTATGACATATTGACCAGCCGCCAGCGCTACATCTGGGAAGGTAAAGTGGATTCCTTCGGTGAACTTTGCCAGATTTAGATTTATCGGCTGCGTGCCGATATTTTTCAGCTCGATAAATTCCTTGTTCAGGTCATTCGGGTCGCCGGTTTCCTGCGGATGATACATAATCTCTGTGATACGCAGATTGTCCGCTACCGGCCCTATGGCAAAGGTCGCATCGCACAGGGCGCTCCACTTACCGTCTAACGCGCGTGCCTTAAGAAGAGTGCTCTTACTTAACTTGAACGGCCCTGTGTATCTAAACGCGGCAGGCGAGACCGCGCCCTGGCTAACCTCGGTGGCAACCAGTTCCGCAGAAATAAGAAAGTCGCTGCGGTCGCCAGAGTTGTTGAGCCCATGGATAGCGAGCACGTTGCTGCCCTGCCGCAAGGCGCTGATTTTTCCTGAGACGTCTATTTCCTCGAAGACAATTGCCTGGCCATTAGGGTGTGTGCCGGTTGCGCTGGAGTTCCAGCCGGGCGTGCCTGTAAAGTTGCGTCTGGCCACCTCGGCGCCGTTCAGATACGCGATAAATCCGTCATCATACCGCATCTTCAAAATCATATTTTTATATTCGCTGTTTCCCGCAGTGAACGGAATACGAATGTAACAGGTGTCGTTCTGGTTAAACATTTGTGTTTGGACATCAAGGGTGATGTAAGAATCAAAGCCGGTGCCTGTGTCATAGCCGACGCCGCCGGGACTACCTGCGCAGCTTGTCCAGCTACCGTCATTAAAATAGTTAGTGAACCAGATGTTATTATCGCCCAACTGTAACCCGCCGGCTCCAACATCGCCAACGAGGTGGAAATCCGTGGGACTGAATCCGGAGAAATTGCCTTGTGCCGCAAAAAGTTCCAGTTCCGAGCCGCCGCCACACTCATAGAAAATCAGTCGCACGTCATACACTCCCGCTTCCGTGATATTGAAAGGTCCGAAGGTATCTCCCGGCCCGCGCGGGTCAGGGTAAGAGCAGGTGAAGGTCTTGGTGCCCTTGGTTAGTCGTAACTCAAAACCATCATCACTATTTACCCCAAACGTCCAGTAGCCGGTCTGTGGTATATAAACCTTGCCGGTAGCCAGAATCACGAAATGCTCCACATCGGTATTGATAACTGTGCCGGGGAATGCTCTATCGTTGTCATAGTGGCCTGGTGAGCCGGTATTGAAATAGTTGATGACCGATGCCTGCTCAGTGGCGGTAGTAACCTGATAGGCGGGATTGCTGATAACCGACTCGGCTTTAGCCAGGGTATCCACGGTGATATTTGCCTTGTAGTATATCACCTGGAACTGCGGAAGGACGTTACTGAGCAGGTTGCCGCCGTTGGTTACGCTCGGAATGAGAACGCGCTTGTTGGCGTTTTCTGGCACAAGGGTTACGACATTACCTGGCGGCGACCACCAAGTGGGCACCCGTGGGTCGGTGCCATCGGTAGTATAATATATCGTTCCGCTTGGAGCGCCTATCAATAACACGTCACTTGTTGAAATTTGACCGCCGTGCTGACGTATGCCGTTGACTAAAAATTCAGGCGCGTTCACGGTAGGATACAGGCCGGCGCCGCGAAACTGTCCAAGAACAATCGCCGAGCGCTGCGGCATATAAGTATAGAGTATCCAATCACGCTGGCTGCGCCATTGATTGATGTTGCAGGGCGGATGAGCGGCCAGGTCGCCCCACCTTGCAGTCTCCGCTATCATCGACCTCTCTATGAAATTCGCAAGTTCCGCATATACCGCAGCAGGACGGTTCCGCTCAGGATGAGCAGGATTCCACAGAGGACTGCTCGCATCAACATACAAAGGCCCGCCATTAAAAAATGCCTTGTGGATATGGTCGCCAAAGAGCAGGCGAAACTCAGGATTGGCTCGAAGCCGGGCATAGGGCTCACAAATACTGCCGCTCACACCTGTTTTGTCATCGCCCAGACCAGAACCCATCCCCATTATCCACTCTGCATCCCAGGAGAAGCACTTAAAGCCGGTGGTATCAACACGGTTCATAGCGGCATACCAGTTATGGCCCGGCCAGTCGGTGTTCCCGATGTAAAGGTTGGTTATCATATAGTCGATGTAATTGCCGATGTCGAGATAATCTTTATATGCGGGATTCGGCGTGCCGTCAGGATTGTTACCCTGGAGATGCTGATACGACTCGTTAGTGCCTAAGCCCTGGTTAACTAAAGTCATCATTTCATTCCACGTAGCCGTGCTGCTTTCTCCAATGGGATTACCTGAGTTCAGGGCATCCCAGTCCTCTTTATCTCCGCCGAAGTAGGTGGCGGCAAAAGATGACTCAGGCCGTTCAGTTGGATTATACAAACCCCAGTATAGGCCGTTGACGAACAGGTGGACAAACGTGCCATGTGCCGAAGGGTGACCGAGAGCCAATTGTATCCGCCTGGCGAACTCATCACGAATATATTGCACGTTGGTTCCCCCCCAGACATAGGCATCGTTGAAATTGGAGCGAAGGATAAGCGTGTCAAACTCGTCGGCGGCATCCTCGCCGAACAGCGGATATTTTAGCTTCGTGGGTCCATAGTTCCTTTTGAACATCAGACGAAACGTATGTTTCTTAAATGACGGGTCGCGTCCGACACCGCCGTAGATGCGCACGCCGCAGTTAACACCAAATCCGTCTGAGCCGTCGGGATAGAACAATTCAAGCGACCCTGGCCGCTCCCACGAAAAACCTGAACTCCACGGATTGGAGTATATGCCGCTTGCGCTAAACAGGTCATTTACATCCATAACAAGCGACATCGTTGGAATTGACATCAGGTCGTCCATAATAGTGCCGATATTTGGTGTAACGATATCCTGGTCCATCTCATAATCGGCAGCGGTTGAACCCCACACGCTGGGAAATCCAGCCGGGTTGTTCGGCTGACGAATCACCTGGCTAAGAAAGATATAGGTTTGCGTATCAATATTGGTGGAAATCCAGCCCGGCTTAAATGCCATCGCCCGCAGACACATTGTTTTGCTTATCGGAATTGGGCCGGTATATTCATATCCCCGCAACTCAGAGGGAACGCTGCCGTCTAACGTGTAATGTATCGTTGCCCCCTCTGTTTCGCAGCTAATTGCCACTGAAAACGGCGTATCGTAGAAGCCGCGGTCATGGTCAAATTGCGTATCAGCCACAAAATTGACCTCACCGGAAATGTTGAACTTTCCCGGCGTGGCGGCAGCGAAATATTGCGGCGTCATATAATTGCTGGCGCCAATCAATTCCGGCAGAATCATAAACTTCCCATCGCCCTTGCTGTTATTGAGTGCGTGTATCGCCAGCACATTCATCCCGTCACGCAAACTATCGGCGTATTTAGAGATGTCGAAATTCTCAAACTTATTGACATCGTGCACGCCGGTGGCACTCGAATCCCATCGCAGAGTCGCCGGCGCTAAGCTGCTGCGGGCAACCTCCTGGCCGTTAAGATAAGCTGCAAACGCATCTTTGTATTTGACCTGTAATGTGAGCCGGTCAAACAAGTCTGTCTCCTCTACCTGGAATTCAGCCCGCATCCACAGTGTTGCATTGACATTTTGCATCTGCTGCTGAATGTCCGTAGCGACCTCCTCGCTCATAATGGATACGGACAAGCCGCCGGCGGCCGTGTTGCCGACAAGACGAAAATTGGTGGAATTAAAAGTGGTAAAGCTTCCACGTGCAGCAAATAATTCCAATTCTGAGCCGCCGCCGCACTCATAAAACACCAAACGAAGGTTGTATAATCCTGCCTCTGTAACGTTGAAGGGTGTTATCGTGTCATCCGGGCCACGCGGTGATGGATAAGAAGTTATGAACGTCTTGTCGCCCTTAGTTAATTTCAGCTCGAAGCCATCGTCGCTATTCACTCCAAATGTCCAGTAGCCGGTCTGCGGAATAAGAACTGCCCCGGTCGCCAAGACGACAAAATTTTCCACGTCGTTACCTATCGTGGTGCTGGGAAAAGGCAGGTCGCCGGTGTAATGGCCGTAGCTCTCTGTGTTCAGATAGTTTATAGTCGCCGCTACGGCGCTGGCGGTACTGCTGCGATAAGATGGATTACCGACGACCGACTCAGCGGCACTCAAACTATCAACGGTGATATTTGCCTTGTAGTAGGTAACCTTAAAACCAGGCATGGCATTTCCAAATCCAATGCCGGTCCTGCCCGTCTTCCATCCGGAATCATCAAACAACAGAGCCGTCCAGCTCGCATTCGCATCACTTACGGTAGGCACACGGTAGGAAACGCTATCGCCGGCAGCGACAAACTTGGTGGCATACTGTGCCAGTCCGTATGATATGTTGGGTGCCTGTCGCGGGAACTGAGGTGAATATTCGTGAGCTACGGTAACGCCGTCACTTTTTACCAGCGCAAGATAATCACCGCTGGCATCGAGTTTGAAATTAGTGTGCAATTCCTCCCCCGTCTTATTTTTGTCAGAGGCAAAGATAATCCGAAACTGCCCGGGGTCTAATTGCACTGCCGGAAAGTGCCACTCCTTCCGGTTGTTAGCCGTTCCATACACCAGACACCAGTCGCTTAGATTGACCGGCTCATCGGTAGGATTGTATATCTCAATCCAGTCCGAGGACTCGTCATCCTCATCCAACAGCTCCCATTCCTCCAGCGGCGGACTGCTGTTGTTGCTTGCCATAAACTCGTTGATGACTATGCTTGCCTTCTTTGTCCCCCAGCTCTCTGCCAGGATGGAAAGGTCCGCTATATTCACCCCCCCTGTCCCATCCAGGTCGGCTTCGCATCCCGGAATCAGGCACACCGGGTTTAGCCACTGAGCCGCCAGAATAGATAAATCCTCGCCGTCAACATCGCGGTCGCCGTTCAGGTCGCCGACAGGATAAAACTGCGCACCGGCTAAACTCGCCCCAAAAATAGTTAAGCCAAAGGATAGTAGTAAGGGAATAATTGAACTCGCTGGCCGGGCATGTTGTCTTTCGGTTCGTAATTTTGAATTCTGCATCCTAAACTCTCAATTCCTGCCTCCAGCGGTTCTATTCAATAAACGTCTCATAAGACATTTTAACTATTTTAACATTTCTGAGGCAACAAAGTCAATGCTTACCGGCAGCGGCGGACGCTTTTGAGGAGGAATTTACGTTTGTTAAGACCGTCATCGCGCATCCCGACAAGTCGGGACTCACGATGACAGTCCTTCAATGATGTGGTAACAGAGCATCGATACGGTTTGATTTTACTTTAGCTTGCCGGCGGACCAGCGGATTGAGCGGACAATCAGTTGGCGGAAGGTCGGGTCGGCGTAACCCTGCGGGCCATGGCCGAGCTGAATAGTGCAGACGTTTGCTTTGCCGTAGGTTCTTACCCAGCCGACTGTTTTGTCGCTATCCGGATGGTCGGTGGTTAAAAGAATGCGGTTATCGTTTTGGAAGCCGCAATTTTTGTAGGTCTCATCGTGGACAGTAAAATCACTTAGTCCTCTGGTAATCGGATGCTTTGTATCCGCTATATGGACTTTCATATCTACATCGTGTTTATACGTGCTTGCCGGATTGTTGTCTGTCGCTTTCAAATAATATTTGGCGCCAATGATTTCTCGATACTGCGGCCACTCCTGGAAGGAACCTATTGCGTGATGGAGCGTGACAAGGCCGACGCCCCGGTTGAGTAGTTTGACAAAGTTTTCCTGTCGCTTTGGCGAGATTTTTTGCGTCATATTGAACAGCACTATCACATCGTAATTCCAGTTGGAAATGTCCTCGAATAACTCACTATCATCTTTTAGCTGGAACTTAGTGTATTCGATGTCATCGTAGCCATCGAAGAGCGAGAAGAAGGGCTTTTCTTCGTAGTCGTGGCCGCCTACGACAACTACTGCCTTGATTTTGTCGCACTTTTTAGCTGGGCACTCGCCCGACTTGAGAAGTCCTTTGCAGGAGCAAAGACACGCCGTCAACAGTGAGAGGACGGCTACAAGCGCGAGGATGCGTATTACGGTTCTGCTTGGTGATTTCATTGGATTGTCTCCTAATTACTTTGTCATTCTGAGCGCAGCTAAGAATCTCTTACCTATTCCAGCCAGACCCTTCGCTTCGCTCAGGGTGACAGTGAGATTGTTAACCATTGTTTAGATGATGTCACCATCAAGGTAAAGGTTTGACCATAATGTTTTTGTAATAGATGACGCTTTTGGGGTCGTGGCCCTGCAGGGCAAAGGTGCCGCTGGACAGTTTTCTGCCGGGCCAGCCCTCAGAGCTGAAATTCTCCGGCTCTGTCCAGTCAACGACTGATACGCCGTTGACTTTTATGACGATGTGCTTACCCTGAACGATAATATGCTCGGTGAACCATTCGTTATCTTTGGCCTGTGATTGACGCACATTCTGGACATCGTATAGACTGCCGGTCCTTTTCCAGTCGCTGTGCGAATTGTTGACCTGGACCTCATAGCCCTTTTTGGGCCAGTCGGTCTCCTGGTATTCGGTGTGGAAGTATATGCCGGAGTTGGAGCCCGGTTCGGTTTTGACATCGGCCTTGAACTCGAAATTTTTGAAGTTAGCGTTGTTGACTGGGCCGACATAAAAAAGATGGCTGCGGTCGCCTTTTACGATAATCATACCATCGCTTACGGTGAAGGTGGATTTGTTTTCGCTGGCCTTCCAGCCGTCGAGAGTTTTGCCGTCAAAGAGCGGCTGCCAGCCCTCTTTGCAGGGCTTCTCTCCTGCCAATTTGCAACGCTGGCACCCTGCGAGAACGATACTTAATAACGCTACTGTCAAAACTACCTTTCTTGCCATTTGAGTTTCTCCTTAATTGAGTTTATTGTTCATAGTTCACTGTTCGTAATTTTTTATTTACTGCTCAAATCATATTTGCACAAGTTCTAAAGTGTCCAGGGGCTGCGCATCGCGCGTGTTAGCCGGCGGTTGGCAGCGTCATTGTTGATAAAACGCTCCGTGGCCTGGTCCCATACAAGTTTTTGCTCAAGCCGAATAGCAATGTCGCTAATCTGGCAGATTATGTCGCCTCGAACGGATTCGTCTATCGGGCATATCGTCTGTGCACGGCTTTTGACGCAGTCCAAAAGATTCCTGACGTGGTTGTTGCTTTCATACAATCGAGTATCGTTGGGGCCGAACTGTGTGGATAATAATTCTTTAGGATGGGCGTTGATGCCTTCGCGGTCAACGTGGACCCAGCCATCTGTTCCTTCGAAAGCAGTGCCGTGCGAGGTTGTTCTGCCGTAGCGTTTTTGCCACTCTTCGGGGAAGGGGTAGCCGGTGAAGTTTATGGTAACGCCTGTCGGGTATTTGCAGGTAACGTTCCAGTTCATAGCGGTATCGCAGACGCCATCGGGGGTCGGCCAGGCACCTTTGCCTTCAATTTCGATTGGGCCTGAGAGTTTGTCTGCGCCGCCCCAGATAGCGATGTCGATGGGGTGGATGCCCCAGCCGGCGATGAAGCCGACTGCATAATCAGAGATATACCACCACCATTGATTGGAGCTGCGGTCTTGCGTGTAGGGATTATATGGGGCGGGGCCGAGCCACAAATCGTAATCGAGCCAGTCGGGGACGGGGGCGGGCTTTAGCGGGCCGCCGGAGGAGCTGCCGGGCGACCAGACGTTTATGGTGTGGAGTTTGCCGATTCGGCCGTTGCGGACAAGCTCGCAGGCGAAGCGAAAATCGCGGCTTGAGCGCTGCATAGTGCCGAATTGGAAGAGTCGATTGTATCGGTGGACGGCGGCGCGGAGGGCCCTGTCTTCTGCAATGCTGACGCCCAGAGGTTTTTCGCAATAAACATCTTTGCCTGCCTTTACTGCAGCCAACGAAGTGAGCACGTGCCAGTGGTCGCAAGTAGCAACAAGGACAACATCGATATCATTGCGGGTGACAAGCTCACGGAAGTCGTTGTAGCCGGCACAGCCGGTGTCGCTGTAGTGTTTGTTGATGAGATTCCGGGCGGCCTCGCGTGCGGTCTTTTTGACATCACAGACGGCGATAACGCGGGCGTCCTTTTGCGCGAGGAAATTACTCATCACGCCTGTGCCCTGTGGGCCAACGCCAATACAGCCGACGTTGATTCGCTCACTTGGGGCCGGTGTGCCTGCCTGACCGAGCGCAGAAGCCGGAACTAAATACGGAAATGCTGCGGCGATGCCGACGGTCCCTTTCAAAAACTCCCGACGACTGATTGCTTTCCTTTTCATAAAATATTTCCTCATATTTACTTCTATACCAAATAATCAATAGTCAATTATCAATAATCAATTTTATAAGTGCCAGGGGGAGCGCATTGGGCGTTTGAGCATACGGTTGGCCTCGTCATCGTTAATAAATTGTTCTTTGGCGGGGTCCCAGCGGAGTTTGCGGCCAAGACGAGTGGCGATGTTACTTAACTGGCAAAGCGTATCCGAGCGGACAGCGACCTCAACAGGGGCGACTGTCTGGCTGCGGGTTTTGACACAATCGAGGAAGTTTTGCTGGTGATGGTTGCTGACCGGCAGATGCACTTCATTTGTGCCTATTTCTTTTTTTAGCAGTTCTTTCGGGTTGGCATCGACTGTGCCGCCGAGATGCTCTTCTTTTACGAAGACCCAGCCATCTGTGCCTTCGAATTTGACGCCTAAGGGATTTTTTTCGCCATCGGTGAAGTTCATCAGGACGCCGTTTGCGAATTTGAGATTCACGTCCCAGCTCATTGCACAGTTGCACAGGCCGTCTTTGGGAAATACCGCGGTGCCTTCGACTTCCACCGGTCCGGTCAGGTCGGTTCCGTTGCCCCAGGTGGCAAGGTCGATAGTGTGAATGCCGCAGCCGGCTATGAAGCCGAGGGCGTAGTCGCTTATGTGGAACCAGTGGCTATTGTTGACACGGTTGGCGGTGTATGAGGCCCAGGGAGCGGGGCCAAGCCATAAATCGTAATCGAGCCAGCCGGGGACGGGCATCGGCGGGAAGTTTTCGGCTTCGATACTGTAGCGTGTGCCGACTTTGATAGTGTGGATTTTGCCGATGCGGCCGCTTCGGACCATTTCGCAGGCAAAGCGGGAATTTCTGCTGGAGCGTTCCTGCGTGCCGAACTGGAAGACGCGGCCAAAGCGATTGACCTCTTTTCGCAGGACCTGGCCTTGTTCAACGCTCATACCGAGCGGCTTTTCGCAATAGACATCTTTGCCGCAGCGCACCGCCTCGAGGGCGTGCAGGACGTGCCAGTGGTCGGTGGAGGCGACGACGACCGCATCAATATCATCACGGGCGACAAGCTCGCGGAAGTCGTTGTAGCCGATGCACACTTTTTTGCCGTAGTGTTTATCGACTGTCTCGACGGCTCTATCGCGGTTGGGCTTTTTTACGTCGCAAACGGCTACTACCTGCGAGTCAGGCAGTTCTAAAAAATTGGTCAATAGCGAACTTCCGCGACCGCCCACAGCGATAAATCCGAGGGTGATGCGGCTGCTTGCAGCGGGTGGGCCGGCCCGGCCGAGGGCGGAAGAGTCGATTATATACGGAAAGCCCACTATCCCGACGGCGGCACCGGCTGCTTTCTTTAAGAAGCATCGACGCGTAATATGTTTAGCCCGCTGCATAATTTTGGCTCCTTGTGCGCTGTTCATAGTTCGTAGTTCATTGTTCATAGCTTGTTGCTGATGATAAAGTTTAATCAGGTGTGGCGCCTACGTCAAACCAAAAACACTTTGTAATTATACCTGCTTTCGGCTGGGAAGGGGCTTGAATTTGTGCCCTTTATCCGGTGCAATAAGCAGGTTTGAACGGTGTGGCCAATTATAAATGACAGTGGACCAAGAATTTCAGGAGACCGCAATGGGCTGGGAAACAAATGCGCACCATACATTTGCGAAGCTGTTGCGAATAGTGTTTGTGATGGTCTTTGCGGCAGCAGCAAGGGCAGAAGGCCCAAATGAGAAATCGTCTGTAGGCATCAACCTTGGCGGTGTTACATATTACTCAACTGAGATTGTATTCGTTGACATTTTTAAGCACTCCCAGCCGTGGAAGAGCCAGGCGCCGGGCAAGAAATATGGCGAGGGCGGGCCGCTTGAGCTTACAGAGGATGGGTGGGTCAAGTCGCTTAGGGGTGATGGACAGTTTGCCGACTCTATCATTTTAAGCAGCATCAATAATCGCTACCCCGGCGGAGTCTATACCTGTTTCTACGATGGGCAGGGGGAAATCGAATTTGCTTACGGGACTTCGGCAGTGGAGGAGAAGCCGGGACGGATAAGAGTTGAGGTAAAACCGGAGCAGAATTTGCTGTCGCTGCGGATTACTAAAACCAACCCCGCTGACCCCATACGAAACATCCGATTTATACTGCCCGGATTCGAGGGCACTTATGACAAGCAGCCGTTTCATCCGGAGTTTCTGAAGCGATGGGAGAAATTCAAGGTGATTCGCTTTATGGACTGGCAGCGGACAAACGGCTCCAGGCAAATGAATTGGTCCGACCGTCCTACACCGAAGATGCAGACGCAGGGCGACGATGGAGGCGTGGCGATTGAATATATGATACAACTGGCTAATACACTGAACGCCGACCCGTGGTTCTGTATGCCGCATTTGGCTTCCGATGACTACGTCCGAGAATTCGCAAAAATTGTAAAGGAGCGGCTCGACCCTAATCTCAGAGCGTATGTGGAATACTCAAATGAGTGCTGGAACGGGATATTTGAGCAGGCACGATATTGCAAAGAAAAAGGAAAAGAGTTAGGGCTGAGCGACAACGACTATCAGGGGCAATTGCGATTTTACTCAAAACGGTGTGTGCAGATATTTAAGATTTGGGAAGATATCTTCGGCAATAAAAATCGGCTGGTGCGCGTGCTGGCTGCCCAAAGCGCCAATCCCTGGACAAGCGTTCAGGTAATGGACTTTGAAGATGCCTATAAAAATGCAGATACGCTGGCTATTGCTCCATACTTTGGCTACGCACTTGGCAGCCCGCAGACACAGAATGAAGTTGTCAAGATGACGGTTGAAGAGGTTCTGGATGCCTGCCGGGAAGCGATAAAAAAGAACAACGAAACAATTGGCAGACAGGTGCAGGAGGCGAAGAAACGCGGCCTTGCTTTGCTCGCTTATGAAGGCGGGCAGCATTTAGCCGGCTTCCAGGGCGCTGAAAACAACCAGCCATTGGAGCAATTGTTTCACGCGGCAAATCGGCATCCGCGAATGAAAGAACTTTACCTTGAGTATTTGACCGGCTGGAGGCAGGCGGGCGGGAGGATGTTTGTGATATTTTCATCTGTGGGCAGATACTCGAAGTGGGGAAGCTGGGGGCTGATGGAATACCACGGCCAGCCGGTAAGCGAGACGCCGAAATATCAGACGGTTGTAGAATTCATAGACAAAAATCCGCAATGGTGGTAGCCGTGGGTGTCGCAATCGAGAACGACATCAATTCAGGCATATCACATCTGTCAAAATAATTGCAGCAAAAAGTATCAGTGTGCCGAATGAGGTAAGGGTCTGATGAGCAGTGTAATCATTTCTTCAGACAGCCAGGGAAATAATGAAACTTATCTGGGTTTGCAGATATCCAATCAAGTGATAAAATAGTAGAGTTGCTTAATTTCAAATTCGTGCAGGTAAATTTATTTTCTGGTAGGGTTTGTAAGATATGGAATTTAAGATTGAGCCGGCAGGAAGGATAAAGCGTCTGCCGCCGTATTTGTTTGCGAGATTGAATGCGTTAAAACTTGCCAAGCGGCAGGCGGGGGCGGACATTATTGATTTAGGGATGGGAAATCCCTCGGATGGGGCGCCTAAGGTCGTGGTTGACAAACTTTGCGATGCGGCACGCGACCCGCGTAACCACCGCTACAGCGCATCGAAGGGTATTCCGAATCTGCGAAGAGAGCTGGCAAAGAAATATGAGCGGAAGTGGAATGTTCAGCTTGACCCTGAAAAGGAGGTTCTGGCCTGCATCGGCTCAAAGGAGGGTTTCAGCCATCTGTGCCTGGCGATGTTAGAGCAGGGGGATACGGCGATTGTGCCGGACCCGGCGTTCCAGATACACAATTACGCTGTAACATTAGCCGGGGCAAATGTGATTAGCGTGCCGTTGGGCAACGACCAGAAGTTTCTGGACACCATTGCAATGGTCTGCGAGCATTTGTATCCGAGGCCGAAGCTGTTGATTCTCAATTACCCGCACAATCCGACAACGATGACCGTTGAGGAAGGTTTCTTTGAAGCGGTTGTGGATTTGGCAAAACGATTTAAGATAGCAGTTATTCAGGATTTTGCTTATGGCGAGACCTGCTTTGACGGTTACAAGGCGCCGAGCTTTCTTTCAGTTAAAGGCGCAAAGGATGTCGGCGTTGAGCTTACTACATTGAGCAAGCCATATAGTATGGCGGGATTCCGCATCGGGTTTGTGGTGGGCAACAGTGATATGGTCAATTATCTTGCCACTATAAAGGGTTACTACGATTATGGAATATTCCAGGCGATACAAATAGCGGGCATCATCGCGATGCGAGATTGCGAACAGGAGATAGTCGTCCAGAACGAAAAATACCGGTCGAGGCGGGATGTTCTGTGCGAGGGGCTTGTGAGAATCGGCTGGGAGGTGCAGAAGCCGCGAGCAACGATGTTTGTGTGGGCGAAGGTGCCGGCGGAGCATACCAAAGGCAAAGGCACGATTGACTACGCTATGGACCTGCTGGAGTATGCGGATGTTGCGATTGCGCCAGGCAGGGCATTTGGGGAAAACGGTGAAGGGTATATGCGGATTGCGCTTGTGGAGAACGAGCAGCGACTGCGGCAGGCAATACGCAATATCGGCCGGTTTATACGTAGAAACCAGTAGCAAAACACAGCCGCAGATAGTCAAAAGTGCGCACGCAAAAGTGGGCTGGGGGCAAAGAGGAACATCTCTTTTTGTATATTATACCTCGTAAAAAGAGAATTGGGGTTTGGTAATATAGGGGATTTTCAAGAAAATTTTGTGGATATTGTGCATTTTGCCCAGTTTGAAATCCTGCATTTTAGCACTGAAAACGCGGTTTTTGGGCAAATGGGGGGTTTTTAGCTGGATTTCCCCAAAATTTTTGCGAAAAAACACTTGACTTATGGCCTAAAGTTTAGTCCAATAACAGAGTGTGAATCTATACTGGTGTAGTATATGTAAGTGCTCCCGATAGATAGATAAACGAAGGAGGAGTGGTGTGATGAAACGTTATAGCCCAATAGGTTGGCAGGGTGTGATGGCAGGTATCTTGATTACTCTGGGGGTTTTGTTTGCGCCGGTATATAGTCAAGTGCCGGGTGTTACACTTCTATTACAGCAAAGCCCTGCGCAAGGCGGAACAATAATTCCGAATCCGGGTGTATATGACTTTGCCGCAAATGCAGAAGTATCTCTGACGGCAGTCCCTAAAGCCGGCTACCATTTTGTTTACTGGCTGGGCGAGGTTGTTGACCCGACCGCAACCACTACTACCGCCTATCTTGATAAGCCGAAAATCATTATTGCTGTTTTTCAGCAGACTGATCAGGACGTGCTGCTTGTTGGAGGGGGCGGGTATGGACCCAGACGTGGTGTTGAGTCTTTCGCCGGTGCCGGCAGCATAAGCTACACCCCGCCGGGTGATATACCTTCTCCACCAGAACCACCCGAGCCACCCAATCCTCCAAACGAGGAAGACCCAGAGCCACCACCACCTCCGCCTCCACCACCACCTCCGCCTCCACCGCCACCTCCGCCAGTGCCGGAACCGGCAACTGTTGTATTGCTGGCTTTGGGCGGGCTGGGACTACTGAAGGGGCGCAGAGGATAAGGGCTTAAAGAAAAAAAAGCGGGGTCTAACCGAATCTATAGCCGCAAGTGCTCCCAGTGATGAATTCAGAGTCTGCGCGCGGATATTTTCTGCAATTTAACGGGCGAAGTGCATAAATCAAGCAGTATGATTTTCTATCCTTCGTGAATCTGAGGAAGGGACAGACATTCGGCAATTTGCAACACTCGCCGCAATCGAGGCATCGGCCTTTGCGCATTTTAGAAACAGGCAGCAGCGAAGTGCACGTCCTTCTTATCTTGGCCGACCAAGTATTACTTGCACCGTTGTTATCAGTCATATCGTTATATGTAGAATTACGGCTTCCTTAAAACTTCTTTCGGGGGGATTCTCCACAATTTGCGCCGGTCTGTCAAGACAGTCGAGTTTTTGCCTACTACTCGCCAGTTTGGCCAATATAACGTCTGCCAGTGCTATCACCGGCTATAACGTAAACAACAGACTCCGTATCTACAACTCCCCGAGTAGGGCTCGAACCTACGACCTAGCGGTTACGGCTTCCTTCGGGTTTCCCCAAAGACCGGACTATCTCATCACCATACACCTTCCCTGTGCTGGTGTAAGGTGCCGGGCGCTGATAAGGGCTTATTGGCACAGGACGCCTCACCCTATAGTCTCTGCACCTTCCTGTTCACTTGAAACTACCCTGCGTGAACTGGCTTGGCTCAGGATTACCATTTCCGCATCGGCGGAGTCAGGCTTCCCTGAATTCACCCGGTTTATCATCCCGACGTTTCCATCAGGAGCTGCAACTTTGACATGAATTTCTCGATGACAATTGGCACAAAGCAGAACACATTTCTTCAATTCCTTTTCGACCCTTTTCCAGGATCTTGCATAACCCTTCTCTGAAAGACCAAAATTTTTATCTGTTCCACTCAAATGATGAAACTCCAAAGCTTCTATGCATCTGTCATAGCCACATATTTCGCACTTGGCGCCTTTTGCAGCTATTGCCATTTGGCGAATTTTTTGTCTTCGCTTCCTGACCGCTGAAATCAGATACTCTCGTCTTTC
>CAZKOQ010000032.1:0-16721 GCA_964554425.1 uncultured Pirellulales bacterium
TCCTTCCCTCAAAAATCCAAATAAGAGCAGTTTTTGACCTATCCTGTCAATCTCTATGCCGTCAGAACAATAGAGGTTCCCGGCGGCTTGAGACCATAAATTACAGATTTTACAATCTTATTTATATCAAACTGGCTGCTCGATTTCAAGTAAATTTTTGAATTTTTATAGGTGTTTCAGCCGTAAAAACCTGGGGAATTTTATGCACGGCTAATACGGCCTCGGGAGGTCTATTTTTGAGCCGAGAGAAGTTTGCATCACTTATAACCAGCATTGAACAGCTCCGACCGGCATTTTTGCCTGGAAAAAGGCGTTTTTTTGCTAAACGGTCAGTTCGTGGCGACAACAAGTCGGAGGTAGTATTACCGATACGGCCTGCTGAAAGGCCAGCCGAATTTCTCGAATTGGCCGAACTCTTTCTCTGAGTTATCCTGCGTGTTCTCTTTGAGAGCGGAGCGGACCTTATCGACGTGGGCATCAGCAAAGATGGCGTTGCAGGTGCCGATATTTCGGTTTTTACTTGGGGCGCCGTGGAATGTAGCGAACCAGTCGCGGCCATCAGGGCAGAGGGCATTATCATTGAGGACCCAGTTGCAGCCCGGTCTTAGCCACATATTCTCCTCTGCAAAGAAAAACACCTCCGACTTACTTCTTGTTATCTCAGAAGCTTTCAATATTCCACCGCCTGTGGCGCCAGTTTTTGAGCCGAGGTAGGCATTCATACTGTAGCTAAACTGCGGAATGACGGCTATAGAAGAATCGTGGCTGGGGTGGTCCTGGCCAACGTATTTGGAGAGGACCTTAAATGAAGGGCACAGGTGGACCTTCTTTTCTACTAAGTATGGCCAGAATGGGCCATCGGGCGGATAACGTGGGTCGTGCCATCGGCAGAAACGCTGGTAGCCGGAAACGGGCTGTTCATTTTTCACAAGGGAGTTCCACGCGTAGGGATAGCGTCCGTCGAAATCGTCCAGATAAATGGCCTGTGCAATACCATACTGGCGAAGATTGGAGCGGCAGGTAATTTCTCTTGCCTGCTCCTTGACCCGCAAAAGGGAGGGCATAAGGATTGCCATCAGGATTGCGATAACGGCGATTACGACCAGAAGCTCTATAAGAGTGAAACCTTTGCGATTATCCATAATGATAATCCCTCACGATATTTTGGTTTTCGTTTAGGTTATTTCAGTGTAACTTAGTTCGCCTAACGTAAGTTTTCCAGCCGATACAGGATGCAACTTTAATAATTAAGGAAAAGATATCATTTATCACCTGGCTGCATTTCCCCAGGCACCGAGCGAGGTATTGTGAATGTCCACATTGCCCGCCTGAACTTCAGAAAAGGCCTTCATCAGGCGGCCAAAGTCTATCGTTCGATTGTCTCTCCATTTCATATGGTCGGAGCGTCCATCGGCATAAGAGAAGGTGGTCCCGTTGCCGTGTCTGATGGGGGGCGGGTCCCACCACCTTTCCTCTTTAACGTAACAGGTCCAGCCGCCCAATGTGGACCCTGAGGTGCCGCCGTCATCGAGAAAGACAAATCTGTATGCGGGGTCTTTTATCTCCAAGCGTTTTTTGAGCATCTTCACACCGGGTCCGCAGCCAGACAGCGCGACACAGTTCATTGCATCAACGACGGTATAAAGCCGATACTCGTCCATACTGATTTTGCCTGTCGGGCATCTATATACCTTCAAAGTTTTCGCATAAGGGAACAACGCTCCGTTTAGAATGGCATTTTTCCTACGAATTGGGTCGGTAGTGTCCCAATCTTTGCGGACCCAGGCGAGCTCGTTGTAATGCCCACCGCCCGGGCTATACATCGAGGTGTATTCTTCGGTATCGCCATTGACGAGCCGGTCATCATTTTCATCGGCATACATCATCCAGGCGAGCGTAAGGTTCTTGAGGTTGCTAAGGCAGGCGGCGCGTTTGCCTTGCTCTCTGGCACGATTCAGTGCGGGTAGCAGTATCGCCATAAGGATTGCAATAACAGCGATTACCACAAGAAGCTCAATTAGCGTAAAGGCCTTTCGAGTGCTCATAAATAACACTTTCCTGTTCAGTATTTTAGGTTATTTTTGAACGTCTAACAAAACATTAACGCGTTTATAAGGTTGCCGCGCCCGCCAAACGACGGTGGGCTCGCAATGACATCCTGTTGGATGCTTTTGGAAACTATCTCAAAACACAGTTTGTCATTCTGAGCGCAGCGAAGAATCTCTTTTTTTGACAGGCCAGACCCTTCGCTTCGCTCAGGGTGACAGTTTTGAGATAGTTACTTAGTAATCTTTGTATCTTCTCATCCATTCCGGCCAAGCGGTCGGACTGACGCCGCCGGCTACTGTCCATGGGCCTCTTGTACTATAGGTCTTATGCCACTTTAGCGTCCACAACTCTTTTAGTCCCACTTTTCTAACGGACCAATCAACGAACGAGCTATTGACAAAGCCCTTATGGCGGTTAATGGTGCAGCGGCCCATATGGTTGTCGCCGCGCCAGGCCTGGTCTTCATATTCCGGTGGAGGGTCACGTTCAATAGGCCAGAAGTCGAAGCGCAGGGCATCTACAAGCAGCGGGATGTAATTAGCGCCTTTGACGCTGGCAGACCTCCAGCAGTCTTTGGTGTTTCGGCCATTTTCGAATGAGTAGTTTGTGGAGCTCGGGTTGAGGACGTAGCCGTTCAGCCCGTAGCTGCCGGCGATACCACGGGGGCCTAAACCGGTGCCGGTAAAGATTCCCCAGGCGGAAAAGACATTCCAGCTACCGTTCACATTTCCTGAAGCATCAAGAAGTGGCTTTGTAGCCGTCGGGCAGAACCATATCTTTGAGTAGCCGGGGTCTTTCCATTTAGGGTCAAGGTCCCGTATCCACCAAAAACCCTCGTTACCATAGCCCGTAAAGAAACGGCCGTCGTTACTCTCTGTGTGCATCGCAAAAATAAGGTTCCATTGCTTTAAGTTTGCACGGCAGGTAACATCTCTGGCTTGCTCCTTTACTCGCTGCAGCGTAGGCATCAGGATTGACATCAGGATTGCGATAATGGCAATTACGACCAGAAGCTCGATTAGGGTAAAGCCCTTTTTTGTGCTCATATCTATCCTCGGATTTTCACTATCTTGAGTGTTCCCATAACTACTTTACAGGATGCGCAAAACAGGGACTCTGTTCTGTTAAGTTCACATCTCTGCCGTATTTAATTATATCCTACTGACGCAAGAATTATACCCCAAATTGGCTGCTTTTGCAAGATTAAAGCCGCAGTTTAAGCCGGTAAGCAGAAAAATATAGTAGATTCACGGCAAAAATGAGCAGTTTTGGGGCTATAAATAGTTGCAAAAAGCGTTTGCGAGGGCTACGTAATCCTGGGGCGAAAGCTGCTCTGGGCGGCAGGTGGGGTCGATTGAGCACTGCCGGAAGATTTCAGTCCAGCTGGCGATTCGGGTAAGCTTGCCACAGGCGAATCTTGTGCAGCCCTTTAGCATCTTGCGGCGATGGCCCATAAAAAGACTAACAATATCGCTGAGAGCACCCATATTGCGAATCAGCAGGGTTTTTTCTTTGCTGCGAACGAAACCGACCATTGCGGAATTGACCTGGGGCTGGGGCCAGAAGACAGTGGGTCTCAAGATTCTTATTAACTTGACCTCGCCGGCGGCAGAAAGAAAGATGCTCAACGTGCCATAGACGCTTCCGCCGGGGGCAGCGGTCATCCGGTCGGCGACTTCTTTCTGGATAGTAACGGACATACTGTCGGCGACCACCGGGCCTGTAACCAGGTTTAACATCACCGGTGAGGCGACGTTATAAGGAAGATTTGCCACAAGCAGAACTCGGCCTTTGCGCTTCCTAACGGCAAGCTTCAACGAATCAACAACGACCGGATTGATTGTGCTTTTGTTCTGAAGGATGTCGGCGTTGATAACTTCTACATTCTGCACGCCGGCAAGCTGCTGTTTGGCAATGTCAGCAAGGATAGCGTCGATTTCGACCGCGATAACTTTGCCTGCCTTGCGGGCGAGGGCTTCGGTCAGAGAACCTGTGCCGCAGCCAATCTCAAGAACGATGTCTGTGCTGTTGATATTTGCCCGGTCAACCAGCAGGCGCATAAGATTTAGGTCAATGAGGAAGTGCTGACCGAGGCGCTTTTTCGGAGAAATGCCGGCTGAGGCGAGAAGCTGCTGAATCTGACGTTTGGTCTGCATTGTCTCGTGGCTCGATGCTCGTAACTCGATACTCGTTTGGAATCAGATATTCTCATCTTTTTTCTACGAGCATCAAGTATCCAGTTTCGAGAATCTAAATTAGCTGACCCTTAATACTAAGAAACTATCTCAAAACACAGTTTGTCATTCTGAGCGCAGCGAAGAATCTCTTTTTTTGACAGGCCAGACCCTTCGCTTCGCTCAGGGTGACAGTTTTGAGATAGTTACTAAATTCTTTTTTGTCTTGGCCATATTGATTGCAGTGAGGATGGCGGCCTTCATACTGGCGGGGCTGGCAAGATTTTTGCCTGCGATGTCGAATGCGGTTCCGTGGGCAGGAGAGGTCCTTATTACCGGGATGCCAATAGTTATATTAACCGCCCGCTCGAAGCCGAGCAGCTTGACAGGAATCATACCCTGGTCGTGATACATTGCGACGACGGCGTCAAACTCGCCCTGGGCGGCGTGCAGAAAGAGGGTGTCGGCTGGGAATGGACCCTGGCAGTTTATGTTCTGCTCCTGGGCGAGCAAAATGGCGGGCGATATGATGCGCAGCTCCTCGTCGCCGAATTGGCCGTTTTCGCCGGCGTGAGGATTCAGGGCAGCTACGCCGATTTTGGGATTGTCTATGCCAAAGTATTCTTTCAGAGCGTCATTTACCAGGTCTATCGGCTCAAAGACACAGCCGATATTGAACTTGTGCCGGACTTCAAATAGGGCTTCGTGGATTGTGGCAAGAGCCACCCGAAGCGGGCCTGTGACAAACATCATTGCCTTTCGCTTTGACTTGCAGCGATGGGCGAACATCTCGGTATGGCCGGGCCAATTTGCACCGGCGAGCTTCCAACTGGTCTTGCTAATAGGTGCGGTTACGACGGCATCTATCAAGCCATCTTTGGCGGCGTCGATGGCATCGAGACAGAACCTTATCGAGGCCTCGCCGGCTATCTTGTTGGGGGCCCGGACGTAGGATGGCACCGAATACTCATCGTAATCGGCAACAACGACTTTGTATGGATACTGGCGGCTGATTTTCTCGTGCTGATGGCGGCCCCAGAACGGCTCAATCTCGGCGGCGTCGGCGGCATAGCAGAGCTGCTCATTCATTCCGAAAATGACAAACTTCGCTGCCTTGCGAACATCAGGGTCGGCAAGGGCCTTGACGACCACCTCCGGCCCGATTCCAGCAGGTTCGCCCATCGTTATGCCGATGACGGGCTGATTAGCAATTGTATTATCGCCGTTAGTCTTCATAAGGTGTTCAGTTTCTACGTTTGCCAATTATGTGTTCAAAAACCTAATTGTTTCAGCTTTTCAACAGTCAGCACTCGTCCTGAAGGGGGGCCGCTGAGGATAGACTCAAGCTGTTTCTTTATCGTCTTTACGATTATATCGGTTTCGATGTTTACTAAATCGACGATTTTGGCACTGCCAAGCGTGGTTTTTTTGAGCGTTTGAGGTATTATTGCGACCGTAAAACCGGTCTTGTCCGTACTGGCTACCGTTAGACTTATGCCATCAACGGCGACCGAGCCCTTGACCACCATCTGGCTAAGTATTTCGGGGCCGGCGGCAAATTTTATCTCGGCGAAATCGCCGCGTTTTTCTATTGCGGCGATTTTAGCTATGCCGTCGATATGGCCCTGGACAAAATGTCCGCCGAACCGGTCGGTTGGCTTCATAGCCAGTTCGACATTGACTTGTGAGCCAGGCCGGAGGATGCCAAGGGCCGTTCTTTTCAGTGTTTCGCCGCTAAGCTCAAAAGCAGCCAAAGTTCCATCCAGCCGGGCAATGGTAAGACAAACGCCATTTATGGCGATGCTGTCGCCGACTTTGCTGCCATCGGTGAGACTGCCCAAATCCACGGTCAAAACCATCCCACCTGCGGCAGGTTGAACCGACGTTACTTTGCAAACTGCTTCTATCAGCCCTGTGAACATTTGAAATTGACTATTTACTATTGATTATTTACAATTGGTAAAGCAGCAACCGCTGAAATCCATTATAAATAATCTATTATCAATAATCAATTATCAAGTGGGAAAGGGTTGGACAGGGAATTATGAATACGTTCTGGCTAAAAGTAGCTGCTGGAGTGGTTGCCCTTGTGGCCATAATCATTATCGTAGGTGCGTATTTGCCTAAGGGAGATAAAAAACCCCAGCCGCAGAAAACTGTTTACGATGTATGGGAGCAGGATGATAAGAGATTGGATGCAAAGCCGCAGTTCAATCCGCCAGCGGTGGGCCCGAATCAACTAACCCAGCAGCAGGTAGCACAGCAGCCCGTAGTAGTTGAGCCGCCAAAGCCGAAATTCCGTGAGCTTAGCGAAGAGGAAAAAATTGAGGCGGAACGGCTGTGGGAATGGGTCAAGGCCCAGCGAAAAATGGGTCGGCTGCCGATGCTGAGCTATAAGCAGATGGTCGATAACTGCCGTGAAATTATCCGTAGGTGGCCGGATAGCGAATACGCTTTTATGGCCAAGAGAGCGCTTGCCGACATACCGGAGCGATACCAACAGATGTATAACATCACCAAAGAAGAAATCGACCTCGGAAATCTAAAATAAGATGCCGGAGATTGAAAATTGATAATTGCTTAAGAGTATGGTAAACTACCGGAAAATATAAGCAAAGGATGCGCATTTACTCTTGAACAGGAATGAGGCAGTAACAATGGAGGTTACCACAAATCTCATATTCGGGGATTGTAGAGAGAAGCTGAAGGAACTGAAAAGCGATTCTGTGGATCTGATATTTACCTCTCCTCCCTACTGCGACAGCCGCAAAAAGACATACGGGGGAATCCATCCAGACAAGTATGTTGAATGGTTTTTACCTATTTCCAAAGAATTGTCGAGAGTTTTGAAGCCGCACGGGACGTTCATTTTGAACATTAAAGAACGTGTCGTAAATAGCGAAAGACATACCTATGTAATGCAACTGATAATGGAAATGCGAAAACAGGGCTGGCTGTGGACGGAGGAGTTTATCTGGCATAAGAAGAACTGCTATCCTGGTAAGTGGCCCAACCGGTTCAGAGACGCTTGGGAAAGATTACTACAGTTTAACAAAACGAAGAAGTTTAACTTTGCATAGAAAGCAAAAGCTTAATAAAGGGTAACAATGAGTTACGAAAGTAAAATGTTAGAACAGTTTAATATGCCAATAAGGCAAAAAGTTGAGCAAGCTTTGCTTCAAGCGTTGCTGAAGCATGGAGGGGTCATAAAAGAGTTTGGTCCTGGGCAAGAAATAGTCGATGAAATAGCAAATGACTTTGGGCTAAATGAACATCAACGGTCTGCTTTCTTGCAGACAGTATATCGTAAAGAAAATCGTCCTAAGAAAGCTTACATCTGGCATAGATTACTTTTTCGAGCAGCGGATTCTTTGGCAAAAGAGAAATTGGTTTCACGTCCAACACAGACGCTCCATCTCACAAAGAAAAAAGAATGGATGTTGACCGAGAAAGGATTCGATGAAGCCCTAAAGCTTTCAAACATACCTACTGCAAGAAAGGACTTCTTACCAACTAAGTCTTACGAAGTGCAGAAGATTGTAAAGAAGCTGATTGAATCTCCAAGACCTGAAAACTATAATCCGTTTGACAAGGAAAAGAAAGTTATCAAAACAACTAGAGAATCTGCCATACGAATAAGAGGGTTTCGTCAAGCAATCATTGATGCATACGGTTACAAGTGTGCTATTTGTGAAATGAAAATTAATTCACCTGATTCTCTATCGTGGGAGGTTGAAGCGGCCCATATTGTGCCCCATAGTTCTCTGGGGCGAGATGATATTTGGAATGGATTAGCATTGTGTCACCTACATCATTGGGCTTTCGATGTTGGTTGGTTCACATTGCAAGATGACTACACGATTAACGTTTCGTCAAAAGTTAATTCTTTGCCATCAGATTTTGGAGTGCTTGGAGATTATGAATTCATTCGAGCAATATCGAGCAGACATACGAGAATATTTTTGCCGAGTAGAAGTGAACTATACCCGCATCACAATGCAATTCGATGGCATCGCCAGAACATTTTCCACCAATGAATACAGCTCGGCTTTATAGAGGGATAATCAATGAAAAATGACAGCAACGACAGAATTATCTATTCGATAAATGTTGGTGATATTCAAAAAGTTTAGGATTATATGGGCAGAATCCGTACGAAAGAAATGCTCAGTTTTTTGTCTTATAGATTTCGCCAAATGTACATGCATCAGACGGAAAGAATCGAGCAAATCCGCCTCAGGGATATCCTACAAGAAGCAGATGGATATTTCCTCGCTTATAAAAACGTGCTCCTGATCGGCGACTTTATTCGAGATGGCATTAATCGAGTAATGTTGCCTATAGAGGAAAATCTCTTTCATTGTCTTTTGGTGGATTTAGCGGTATTTGTCTGCGGAAAAGTCTATGGAGGAACCAAATCATCGGCTGAAGGGATTGACTTGGAATTCGATAAGAAGGGTGTCAAATATATTATAACCATTAAATCGGGCCCGAACTGGGGCAACAGCGGGCAGATTACCGCAATGAAAAAAGATTTCAGCAAAGCGATAAGAATCTTGCGAACTAATGCCCCAGATAAAAACATCGTGGCTATATGCGGATGTGGTTACGGGCGAGATAATAAGCCGGATAAAGGGGAATACCTAAAATATTGTGGGCAAAAATTCTGGGAGCTTGTTTCTGGTAATGAATTTCTTTACACCGAAATCATCAAACCCCTTGGTCATAGAGCAAGAGAAAGAAACGAACAATTCCTGGAATCATATTCGCAGATAATCAACAAGTTCACTATGGAATTTGCCAATGAGTTTTGTATCGATGGCAGAATAGACTGGGAAAAGTTGGTCAAATTTAATTCATCAATCGTTCCACCTGCAAGAATTAAAAAGAAAACTGCGAAAAAGAAAGATGTAGAGTCTATTTAGCGATGTAAATTTTCATGAAGGATTGTTAATGCCTGATATTGTAACGGGAAATATACCTGTTATTTCGATAACTGCGGATTGTCTGCCGGAGGCGTGGGAGAAGGCGGTGCTTGCGGTCTGGGATAAGGGACTTGAAGTTAAAACTCAATACGATAAGCCCGATGACCCTCCGAGCAAAGACGCAACAGTAATAATCACCATCACGGACCCATTCCGCGAGCCGAGGATTCACAAGAATTTTCCCGGTGGGCCGGAAGAGCTGGAGTCATATCGGCAAGAAGTCGTCGCAGGTATTCACGACCACTGGATTGACCCTGCGGCGGGCAAGTGGACTTATACATACCACGAAAGATTGTTTGCATACAGTCCGACGGAAAATCCGCAGGATGTGAATTCTCGCAGGCCATTTAAGAAAATCAATCAGATTCGATACATTATAGACTGCCTGTCGCAGGCAGGACACAGTCGGCGTGCTCAGGCAATAACCTGGATGCCGATGACCGACCCTGGGACAGAGCATCCGCCGTGTCTGCAAAGAATATGGTGTCGGCTGGTCCGTGATGAGCAAAATGGCGAGTGGTTCCTGAATATGAACACACACTGGCGAAGCAGAGACCTCTACAAAGCGTGGTTTATGAATGTTTATGCCATCACTGACTTACAGCGGGTAATTGCTGAGGAAATATCCCAAAAAAGAGGCGAGCAAGTTCGTGTGGGTAGATACGTCGATATAAGCGATTCGCTGCATATTTACGGCAGCTATTTTGACGAGGTTGCGATAGAGGTGAAAAAGATGCGGAAAAGCCCTTTTAGAGAACGGGCGTGGGAGAGCACACATCCGGCTTTTGAAATTATGACAAAGGAAGCCGGAGGAAAATTGGCGAAAGACCCAGATTGGTATGCAAAAGCAAAAGGATGATAAATTGATTATTGAAGAGAACGATAGGAATAGAAAATTATGGCGATAGTTGTGAATGGCGAAAGGATTGAGGATTCGGCAATACAGAAAGAAATTGACCGATTAAGGCCGGAATATGAAAAAGAATTTGCCCGGATGGACCCTGCCGAGAGAGAGGCACAACTGTGCGATTGGGCAAGAGAGAACGTCATTGAAAGCACACTGCTCCATCAGGAAATAAAAAAGGATGGCGTAACAATACCGAAGGCCAAGATTGAGGAAATCTTTGCCCGGCTGAAACACAACGAAAAGTTTGACAAAGATACCGATGCCGAGGACGACAAAAAGTTAAGGCAAGTTATTGAGCTAATGCTGCGGATGGAGCGAAAATTCGACCAGATATGCAAGGACCTGCCCAAGCCATCTGATGACGACATCAGGCAATGTTACGAGGAGAACAAAGAGCAGTTCAAGTATGATGAGCAGGTAAAAGTAGCTCATATAGTCAAATACGTAGATTGGCAAACAGATGAGGCATCCGCTTATGAGGCGATAAGGAAGGCACGGGACGAGCTGAAAACCGGTGCAGCTTTTGAGGCGATTGTTGATAAATGCACCGATTGCGAGGATAGCGGCGGCGACCTAGGCTATATTCCCAGAGGCAAAATGGTGGAAGAATTTGAGGACGTGGTTTTCAATTTAGGCGTGGGAGAAGTAAGTGACATCTTTCGGACACGCTTTGGATTTCATATAGCCAAGGTATATGACAGAAAGCCAGCTGCTATTCCCAAACCTGAAGATGTAAAAGGCGAAATAGCAGGCATTCTTAACAGACAAATGCGAGAGAAAGCTATCGAGGATTTTATAGACCAGCTGAAGAGTAAAGCAAAGATAGAAGAGATATAAAAAAACACCAGTTCCAATTTGGCACTTTGGGATTCTTATATTAAACTTTAATTGAGATTAAGGGGCATAAAGCAAATAAGCTGGGCGGCATTTTATCTGTCGCCGGCTTATGGCCTGAACGGCAAAGTAGTCCCCTTTTTTTACACTGCTGTCGTCTCATAATGGGCGGCAACAAATTAATGAATTATTAAAAAACTACACCAGCAAAGCCCTGACATCACACGGGTTTTGCGCTAAGCTGACGGGGGCTATAAGTTTCTTTCCGAGTTGGCCTCTGCGTTGCCACGCAGAGGCCTTTTTTATAGCCAAACTAACAGCAAACAATGAATACCTTCGAGCGACACCATCCGGGCATGACAGGACACGCATAAAAGCTGTCAAGCCGGTTTTTCACAATAACAGCATCGTGGCCGCAAATTAAAGCAACATATCTGCAAGATTTCCTTTGACATACTACATATTGATTCTAAAATATGAGAATACTCAAGATATAGTAGTCGTTTATGTGAGTTCGACAGGAGCTTATAGGGAATCGGAGGCCTTGAGGTGCAAATGGTATGCGGGGGCGAAAAAAAGACAAGTCGCAGGTTGTGAAATGAGATGTCCCTTTTGCAAAGAAGACCGGGATAAGGTGATAGACTCTCGCTCAAGCGAAGGCGGCAGGGTAATCCGCCGGCGCCGGCAGTGTTTAGCGTGCAAGAGACGCTTCACAACTTATGAAAAGATAGGTGAAAGCTTCAAACTTTATGTCACTAAAAAAGACGGCTCGCGTGTCCCTTATGATAGAGAGAAGATTGTCACCGGTTTGCAGAAGGCCTGCTACAAAAGACCCGTGTCGGCTGAGCAGATTCAGCAAATAGTGGACAAAGTAGAGGAAAGTGTGTTTAGAAACTTTGACAAGGAAGTCTCCTCGACTTTTATCGGCGAAAGCGTGATGAAACAGCTGCGTAAGGTTGACAAGGTTGCATATATCCGTTTCGCGAGCGTATATCGCGACTTCAAAGATGCCGGTGAGCTGATTGATGAAGTCAGAGAGGCCATTCAGCGCGTAGAACCTGTTGAGCAGCCAACACTATTCAATCAGGAACGCGAAGAAAGTTAACGGTGAGGCGCAGTTGGATGCGATGAAAGATATGTTCGTATGTCATCACTTTGGCTGTTAAATTTTACAAGGGGGTAAAAAAATGCAAGCGCAGCTTAAAGTCGTAAAAGCAGACGGCAGTATTGAGGAATACCTGCACACCAAGGTAATGGGGTCAATCAGCAATGCTCTTGCCGGCGCAGGTCAAGCAGATGTGGATGTTGCCCAGCAGCTTGCGGATGTGGTAACATACTACCTTTACAATAGTCAACATCACCACACTGTAGCCAGCAGTGAAATCTTCTCCGTAATTAAGGCAGTTCTGTCAGCTACTAACTACGAGGAAGCGGCAATTGCGCTGACAGATTACCACCTGGAGCGAAAGCTCAAGCGGTCACGGATTGAAGTCGCTCGGATTGATGTTGACAAGCTGGAGGACGCTGAACAGCTTGCCGACACTACAAACTGCTATGACCGGTGTCGGTGGGACAAATCCAGGATAGTTGAGGACCTGGTCAGTGAAAATAACGTCCGCCGACAGACCGCCAGGATGATTGCCTCGATGGTTGAGGAAAAAATCTTCAATATGGGAATTACATTAGTCCCTGCCAGCTTGATAAAGCAGCTTGTTCTGGGCGACGCGGCTGCGGTATTGCGGGCACAAAGGCAGTTACAGACCGCTTAAAATAGCCGCCTTTGCCGACTTCCTGAAAATGGGCGGCTTGCGCGTAATCAAAACTCCAAGAATTTTAAGAGCGGAATCTAAGCTTTTACGCCAAAAAGTCTTATAAAAACGGTTTTTCTTATTGTTTTTTGCTAACTTCTTGTTATAATATATCAATTCCTTAAGAGGAATAAGGGCATTCGTTCTCGCCCAATGGATGAAAGGACCTTCTTAGTAGAAGGAGGATGACCAATGCTAAGAAGCAATCGAGATGATAAAAGATGGGAAATAGTGGCAGCAATCCTCGCAAGTGTATTTATGGCTGGGATAAGCTGGGCTGATGCACCCTGGAAGGAGCAAGCCAAATTGACCGCTGCGGACGGCGCAGCTTACGACTGCTTCGGTGAATCGGTCTCAAACAGCGGGGATTACGTCATCGTTGGAACGCCTTATGATGATGATAGAGGCAGCGACGCCGGCTCGGCCTATATTTTCAAGTTCGACGGAAGCGAATGGAGGCAGCAAGCAAAGATAAGAGCTTCGGAAGGGACAGCCAACGACAGATTCGGGTATTCAGTCTGCATCAGCGGCGACTATGCCATTGTGGGAGCGCCTTACGATGACGTCAGAGGAGAGGATTCCGGCTCAGCATACATATTCAAACGCAGAGGCACAAGCTGGATACAGCAGACCAAGCTGACCGCTTCAGATGGTCTTGCTTATGACGAGTTTGGATATTCTGTTTCAATCAGCGGCGACTGGGCCATTGTGGGTGTGCATTACGCTGATGACAGAGGAGAAGCATCCGGGTCAGCGTATATATTCAGACGCAGCGGCACAAATTGGGTGCAACAAACCAAGCTGACTGCTTCAGATGGTCTTGCCTATGACGAGTTTGGATATTCTGTTTCAATCAGCGGCGACTGGATTATCGTAGGCGCGATTCGCGGTGATAGTAGCACAAACAACTGCGGCTGCGCATATATATTCAAACTAAACGGCACAGCGTGGATGCAGCAGGCCAAGTTAGTCGCTTCGGATGCGGCAGCAGAGGACAATTTCGGCTCTTCGGTTGCTATCGACAAGGACATCGCTATTGTAGGTGCGATTTTTGATGACCCAAACGGGACAAGCTCCGGCTCAGCTTATATATTCAGGCGTAATGACACAAGCTGGGTGGAAGAAACCAAGCTGGTCGCTTCGGATAGCGATGCCTTCGACGAGTTCGGCAAATCCGTTTCTATCAGTGGCGACTATGCCGTGGTTGGCGCACACTATGAGAATGCAAAGGGCGGACTGGCGGGGGCTGTGTATGTGTTTGAATATGATGGGATGGGCTGGCCGGAGGAAGCTAAATTGCTCGCATCAGACGGCAGTAGCCGAGACCGGTTTGGTGGCTCAGTTTCGATAAGCGGCGACTTCGTTGCCGTAGGGGCCTCATATAATAGTGATATGGGAACCAACAGCGGCTCAGCGTATGTTTTCGGAAAGGCCTGCCCGTCGGCTGACCTGAGTGCTGATTGCACGGTTGATTTTGTTGACTTCGCCCTCATATCGCCACATTGGCTTGAAACAGGATGCAATTTAGCCAACTGGTGCGGTGGCGCCGACATTGACCACAGTAGCAACGTTAATTGGGTAGACTTTGTTACATTTGGACGACAATGGAAGCGAATCGGCTGTGTCGGGCCAGGATGGTGTAACGGCGCCGATATAGACCACAACGGTAAGATTGACTGGATGGATTTTTCAGTCGTGGCTGCACGATGGCTCGATAGAAACTGCGACAGGCGATGGTGCAACGGTGTGGATTTGAATAAGAGCAGCGATGTCGGCTTAGACGATTTATCCATTTTCGCCGAGCAGTGGCTGCAATCCGGCGAATAAAATGGTAATTCAATGGAAGTTTTTTGAAGAACAGAAAAGGTTTTTGCCAGCCGAATTTATCGATATTAATAAATAATTCATACAGATATAACCTGTTATAATAAAAGAATATATGAAAAGTTACCTTTAAAAGTTTAACTAAATTTAACTAAATTGTAATAAGTTTAGTTAAACTTAGGATAAGTTTCGCTGAACGCCATTTTTTGCCTTATTGAGAACCCATTTTGGTTTACGACGAGAACCGACATTCTTAATGGTCTTATCTTTTTTAGACATTGCAGAAATCAAGTTGCGTATTTTATTTTGTTTCTGCTTTGGATCTAGAGCATCCGGTAGTTTACCTGCCAGCAAAGTATTAATATCTTTCTTGCTAACAGAACCATACTCTCTGAGAGAGGCAAGTATCATATCCTTGTAATATTTGTCGTCCAATCCTTTAAGTTTAATATGTTCAGCTTTTTCTTCTGGTGTGAAAGCGAGTTGAGAGGATACAAATAGATTTGGATACCTTCCCTCAATAAGTTTTTTCGATTTCAAAAATCTATGTTCGACTTTCGATATTCTAATCTTTTTCTGGATTTTATCGAGGAGCATTACGGTGGATAAATCAATATTCGGGTTTTTTATCAGCATCCAGGTGTAATTCTCGTTCAATACCTGACCTTGTATCTTGACAACTACTCTTTCGGGTTGAGATAAATCGTAATCGGGCAGCGGGAAGAAACGTTTTCTTTGTGTTTCAAACATCTTTTTTATGCCGCCGCCGACCGTGTCAATCATATTGAGGTTAAACATTGCTTCGGCAAGGAAATGATTTCGATAAACTTCCGGTGGAGAATCTTGGGTGATGACAGTTTCTACGCTGCCCGGGATAAAACCACCTAAATTGCTGAATATCAACTCGTCCGGTTTCTCTACAACGTTGATTTTGCCTTTCAACTCATAATCTTGATGTGCTATGCAGTTGTGCAGCGCTTCACGTATTACCCACAGGTCATACTTGTTTATTTCTGTGGGAAACAGAGTTTCAGCCGGCAAATAGCGATATTTGAGATTACGAATTTTTGATAATACGCGCTTAACATTTAAGACAAATGGTGGTCCAAAATGTTCATAATCTTTGTCGTGATTGTTCGCATCTCTTAAAACCCAGGTTATTTTCGCGACAGACGGCGAAATGAAGTGTTCTGACTCCACTTTTCCCAAGAGGATAATAGCCGTGCGTGTAATTTTGCCTTGCTTGGTTATTTTGGCTTTATTGAGAAATGTCAGATCGTCCCAAGTGGCTACCTCATCTGGTTTTTCCGGGAACTTGTGATTATATTCTTTTCTTGCTGCCTCAATAGCATCTTTGTCCAAGTCGTCGATAGTTGCATCTGGACAGGTTTGTGCCGACCAGTCGTAAGATGTTTCCTTTTTCCAGATTTTGCGTTCTTTTTCAGGAAAATCCGATAGTTTTTTCGTATAAGAACCAACCCTAATATAAGCGGCATTCCGAAATTTGATGGGCCTATCCGTAGTGGGGTCTATTTCAAAGATTGCCATCGGCTTATTCTCATAATTGAACTCATAGATTTTAAAATCTATTCTGGGCTCTAATAGTCTGGCAAGCCAGTTTTCCAATTCCTCATTTCCGACTTTATAATGTTTGGGCCTAAACTTAGTTCCTACAATATCATGGGACTTGTCGTGGATTCCAAACACAAGATAGGCGCTTTTCTTTTCGTGCAAACAAGCGGAGTTGGATAATGCTGAAATATGTTTTCCTATTTCCTCCTCTTTTACAAAGTTGGCCTTAAACTCCAGCCACTCAGTTTCTTTTGGCAAAGATCTCAAATCGTCCAACAATTTCCTAAATTTTGATTCCATCATTTTTCAGAAACCTGAGAAGTTTTATGAGTAATTCAGATTTAATGTTCTTAATATGCCAAATTCTACTTACTGTGTTCTCTCAAATCAACTGGCGGGTTATTTCATATAAGAGTCATTGCTCGACTTATGATTTGTTCAGGGAGTTCTTCTGGCTGGATGTCGAGCCAGTTGACATTTTTGAAGGTTTTGAACCAGGTTCGCTGGCCTTTAGCCAGTCGGCGGGTGTTTTTCTTTATAAGCTCAACTGCATCATCCAAAGTCATCC